>NZ_JBSEFH010000010.1:0-219566 GCF_053570585.1 Pseudochelatococcus sp. B33
TCATCCCCACTCAAAACACAAACCAAACCAAAACACAGACACCCCAAACTCAAACCACCAGAGACCACTCACCCGAGACGGGAAGGGATGGGCAGCTCGATTCCCCCGTTCGCGCCTCCGGCTACAGGACCATGTTCCGATTGACGGCTGGCATGGCTTCATTCAGCGTTCCAACGTCGGCGGAACAAGAAGAACGCCAACTCCATAAGGGAGATCCACCACGCAACCTGTCAAGCAAGAGAAGCGAGGCCTGACTGGAGAAGCCGCGCGATCGGTCTGTTCGAACGGCTCGCCGCTATAAACTCTTGTATAGGATTCATATTACAGTTATAGTTAAGTCGTCAGCATGAAGGCTGATCAATGATAAGCCAGGGGAGATTTCCAATGTCAATTCGTCTCGGTGCGTTCTCGATCCGCGGCTGGGCAGCGGCTCTTTGCATGTTGCTTGTAGTGCCGGCTTTCGCTCAGGAAAAAATCGTCGTTGCTACCGGACTTGATCCGACATTCGCGAACTTCGCATCGTCGGTGGATAAAGGCTTCTTCAAGGAGCAGGGGATCGATGCGGAGCTCAGGTCGTTTGATGATGGCAATGTCGCGCTCGATGCGCTGCTAACCGGGCAAGCCGATATCGGCGCCACCAGTGAGCTCGGTGGCATCGCCCGTGTCGCGCGGGGCGGCAAGATCTATGCCGTCGGGAGCGGCATCCAGTCGGCCGACTTTTTTGGGGTCGTGGGCAGCAGCACGATCCAGAACCCGAAAGATTTCGAAGGCAAGAACGTAGGCGTTCCGAAGGCGACCGGCGCGCACCTGTTCATGGGCAAGTATTTTGCCCACCACGATATCGATCAGTCGAAAGTGAATATCCGTTTTCTGCAAGCGCCGGAATCCGTCGCCGCGCTGGCCCGTGGAGACATAGACGCCTTCTTTTTGTGGGATCCGTGGCTGACGCGCGCGACGGAAACCGTTCCGGACACCCACATCATTGCGCGCTCGGGCGACAACAATGTTTTCCGCCTCAATACCTATATTTGGTTCTCCGAGCGACTGATCAATAACAAGAAGCTTGCCGAACGCGCTCTGAAAGCCCTGGTCAACGGGTCTGAGTGGGCAATGGCGAACAGGCGTGAGGCATCCGAGATCGCAGCAAAGTACTGGCACCTCGATGTGGATTTTTCCGAGAAGATGGCGAGTATCGTGAAGTGGGATATCCGCTTTCTTCCCGAGTTCAACGATAACATGCGCGATGCTGCGGGCTTCGCCATCAAACAAGGCGTTATCGATAAAGAGCCGGACTATGCGACGTTCTTGCGGCCTGACATCATGGAGGTGGTTGATCCGGTGCGCCTGAAGGCTCGCTAGATAGATCCAAGCGCGAGGACCTGACATGCATGGGCCAACAGTTCATTCAAGCGTCGCCATTCGGATATCCGACGTCGCGTACTCCTACAGTCCCGCTGCTCCAGAGCCGACGCTTCAGGGGGTCTCCCTGGACAGTACCAAAGGCGAGTTCCTCTGTCTTCTTGGCCCGAGCGGGTGCGGCAAGACGACGGTCCTGCGCCTCATCGCCGGCTTCGATGTTCCATCCGAAGGCAATATTTGGGTCAACGGTCATCCCGTCCACGGCCCAAACGTGGATCGCGGCGTGGTCTTCCAGGGCGACGATTCCTTGTTCAACTGGTTGACCGCCGCGGACAACGTCGCCTTCGGAGCGAAGATGCGCGGCATCGGCCGCGCGGAAAGAACAGCGATCGCTGAACGCTTTCTTACCTTGGTCGGACTCGAAGGGCACGGCCATAAATTTCCGAGCGAGCTCTCTGGCGGCATGCGCCAGCGCATCCAGATCGCGCGCGTGCTTGCGAACGATCCACAAATCCTGCTCATGGACGAGCCGTTCGGTGCTTTGGATGCGCAGACACGTGCAGAGCTTCAAGACGAGTTGGCACGTATCTGGGAGGAGACAAAAAAGACTGTCGTTTTTATTACCCACGATATCGGTGAAGCCCTGCTTCTCGGTAACCGGATTGGGATTATGCGGCGAGGACCGCGTGCGAATGTCCGCGAGATCATCGAGGTCAACCTGCCGCGCCCTCGCTCGCGGTCATCAGTTCGGTTTGGCGAGCTCTATGAGTACATCAACAACATTATCATTGAAGAGGTGAAGCTGAGCCGGCTTGAATCTCGCTCAACCAATGGGGTAGGTAGATGACCACTAGAGTTTCCAGCCTCGCGGGTGCTCAGAAGCGAAGGACATCTCGCTCGGATATCAGAAAAATAAAGATAGCCAATCGGTCGAGCAATGGCTGGTTGGTGGGCGTCAGCGCAGTGTGCATCGTGCTTGCAATATGGGAGATCCTGTCGAGCTGGATATTCCCAAGCGTCCTGGTTCCGAGTTTTAGCCAGGTGCTCGGCAAGGCCTATGATCTGTTCATCACGGGCGCGATTTTCCCGCATATATGGGCGAGCCTGCAGCGTATTCTGCTCGGGTTCCTGATCGGTAGCGCCGTCGGCGCCCCGATTGGCCTGCTCATGGGAAGCTTCCGTCTGGTGCGGAACCTCGTCGATCCGATCGTGCAGTTCTTCCGCTTCGTTCCGCCGATCGCCTGGCTCACGCCGGCTGTCATCTGGTTCGGTATCGGCGAAACGTCCAAGGTGGTCATTATCTTCTACACGACTGTTTTCATCGTCGCGATCAATGCGTCGCTCGGTGTCATCAACATCCCGAAGAACAAGCTGCTGGCGGCCGAAACGCTGGGCGCAAGCAGGAGCCAGTCCTTCTTTCATGTCGTCGTACCGGCGGCTCTTCCCTTCATCCTGGCCGGCATGAGGCTTGCCATGGGCAATTCGTTCGCCACCGTCGTTTCGGCAGAAATGATTGCTGCGGACAACGGCCTCGGCTACCTCATTTTCAATTCACGCTTGTGGATGGCGTCCGACGTTATCTTCGTCGCGATTCTTCTGCTCGGCTTCCTTGGCCTGCTGACCGATCTCCTCTTCCGCACCGCCATCCGGCGCTTCGCGGGAAAATACGGGCCGATTGATTAAAGCAGCTTGCGTTTGAGCATCAAATCAAGCGCAAGTTGCGGAGAACGACGAAAATTAGAGCGATTTGCGCAACAGACCCCGATTCGACAATTGTGCACCTTGCTCTAAACGCCGGCAAATTTACGGGCATGTCGGCCGATATCTTCAGCCGGAAGCCAATCATATAACTCTACTTTTATGGGGGGTGATTTATGACTCTGAGCGGAAAGGTCGCGATCGTGACCGGCGCCGGATCGGGCTTCGGCGAGGGAATTGCCAGGCTCCTTGCCAAGCGTGACGCGTTCGTCACGGTCAACGATCTCGTCGCATCGTCCGCGGAGAAGGTCGCGGCCGATATCACGGCGGCTGGTGGCAAGGCGATTGCCGTTGCCGGAGACGTGTCCGAGCGTGACAGCGTGAACCACATCGTGGAGCGCACGAAGGCAGCTCACAACCGCATAGACGTTCTCGTGAACAATGCCGGTTACACCTACAGCGCGCAGTCGATGCTCACCGTGTCGACGGAGGAATTCGAGAAGACTTTCGATGTCAATGTCCGCAGCGTCCTTTTCTTCGTGCAAGCGGTCGTGCCGATCATGGCCGAGCAAGGCGGGGGATCGATCGTCAACATCGGCTCGGTCGGCGCGATCCGTCCACGCGCGGGGCTCGGCTGGTATTGCGCTAGCAAGGGGGCCGTCATCACCGCCACCAAGGCGATGGCCGTCGAGCTCGCGGATAGGAATGTGCGCGTGAACTGTATCTGCCCTGCAATCGGAGAGACCGGTATGCTGGAGCCATCAATCGGCGAGGATACGCAGGAAAACCGTGCCCGGGTCCTGAGCACGGTGCCGTTGGGGCGCTTCTGTACCCCCGCTGATATCGCCGCGATGGCCGCATTCCTGGCGACGGACGAAGCGAGTTACATCACCGGCGCCGTGCTGCCGGTTGATGGTGGCCGGTCAGTCTAGCACTGCTATGGCAAATTATGAGCGAGGGGCCGGCCTTTCAAGCGCCATCCCGATCGTGTGCCCCTGCCTGGCTTTCAGTCAGGTAATCCTCAACCTGCCTGCGTATCGCCCCGCCGGCGATCGGCACACAATCCGGAGGAAAGTCCTGGCGGAAGTGTGCGCCCCTCGCTTCGGCCTCATCCAAAAACCGGTCAAGATGCTTCATCGCGCCGGTAGGCAGATCATGAAGCACCATAAGTGTCCAAGGCTGTCGCGCAAGATGATCGAACGCCGTCTCCACCCATTGATCAGGCTCGGCCCAGTCTCGCGGCACAGAATTCCATAAAACGCAGCTATAGTGGTTGGAGAGAAGGTAGTTGAGCGCTGGCCGCGACAATAACGTTTTTCCCAAGACGCCGCCGCCATAGGGCCGGAACAGGGAGGCCGGGTGTGCCAACCCTTTTAGGGCACGTTGCGTCGCTCCGATTTCCGCTTCCGGCGCGGCCGGGTCCAGTCCGATACCGAACGGTATCGAATGCGTGAAAGTATGGTTGCCTATCCAGTGCCCTTCCGCATGGGCGCGCTCGGCAGTCGCAAAGGCCTCACGGTCTGCGAGCTTCGACCCGATAACGAAAAAGGTCGCCTTGATGCCACGGCGAGCGAGAACGGAGAGTACTTGGGGCGTAGTCTCCGGGTCCGGGCCGTTGTCGAAGGTCAGCGTAACGTCGAATCTGCGCATGAAAGTGCTGAGCTATGGTCGACATTGATGGTGTGGACGGCTCCTCGTGGCATCTGACGTAGCAGAAAGAGTTTGCCAGAAACTCTGAAAGACGAGCCGCCTTTAAAACATACTGCCCGGATCGGCATGGACATGTCAACGCATGTTTTCCAGTTGAACGATGTCGATGCTGCTGATCCGGCCCCCATTGCAGTGGTTCACCTTGAAAGATGGTTTTTGTCATGACGAAAGGTCACAGCGTCCAGCTCGCGGACATGGCGATAGCTATGGAACGATGTTCCTTGAGGCATTCATCCTTCAGCCGATGACGCCTTCACTTTCCATGGGCTTCCAGGCGCAATGGAAGGCGCTCATCGCCATCGGCATCCGGCGCCAGACAGTCTGCCCGCCGCAGCGAAAGCCCGGTGCAGGGACTTGGATATCAGGCCGACTGCCTCGCCGCTAGCTCTTCCAATCAATCCTCAGCGCCCCAAAATGCCTCTAAAACCCCGCGGTTCCTGTCTCAGAACGTCCGGAGATTGCGCTGACGGCATTATGGTGCGGTCTTTGCCGCCTTTGACTTCTCCGCGGAGGCCAGGATTGCATCCATGTCCCGAGAGGTGGTCAGCAGATGCTCTCTCATGATCTCAGATGCGGTTACCGCATCGCCCTTTTCAATAGCGGTGACTATGTTCAGATGCCGTTCGTGAGACATGTCCAGATGAGCGAAGTAAGCTATCATTGTCTCCTCCTTGTTTTCCGAGTTTCTTAGCAGAGTGAATCTATAAAATAATATAAGCTTTTTTAAAGAATCCATCATTCTTATGAGAAACTCATTCTGACTTCCTTCAATGATAAGGTCATGAAAGTTCCCGCTATGTTTAAACACTTCCTGCGCATTCCGCGACAAGAGTCCGTTTTTCTTTTTGTTGAGGGTATCCTTGATTTTCTTGAGCAGGCGCTTGTCTCCGCGTAGCGTCAATTCGCGCGTCGCTGCGGCTGCGAGCGCCGAACGGCACACATAAAGATCGAGAAGCCCGGCGCGATCCACGGGGCGAACCTGATAGCCTCCGTTGTCGAGTGTCAGCAGCACGCCATCTCGCGCCATCTGCCGCATGGCTTCACGGACAGGTGTCCGGCTAACATTCAGGTTGTTAGCCCATTGCCGGTCGCTTATGTGACAGCCCGGCGCTATCTCTCCGGATACGATCCGTTCCCATAGGGCCTCCTGAATCTGTTCATAAAGGGGCATGCCGCGTTTGACTTCGGCTGGCTTTCGGGAGGGGAGGGGCATTTGATCGAGGTTCGTCATTGTTCTTTTGCGCTGACGTTTGGACGGGTGATTCTGCGAGTAGATTGAATTTTAGTTTTTTTTAGCATGGCGCGCTCGCTCATTTTCCACAATTGCACAATCGAGCGGTTTGGACGGTACCGATTCCGTTGAAAAACGCGACGCCTTTTACCATCGAGACGGGAGGTCCAGCAGGCATCGTGCCATTTTGCTCGGCCGCCCAGTCGCTATGCGGAGAGCGGTATCAGGCACCGTCAATGGGGCATTCATTTTGTTTCATTCGTGTCTTTTCAAGGGGTACCCGAGCATATATAGTGGTATTCCGAATTCCGAATCCGAGATCGGATGAAGCTTCATTTTCCAGAAAGCGAGCAGGTGCGTGGCAAGGTTTCAGATCGATTTGAGGAGCGATACGAAATCCCTGCCCACGGAGGGCATGCGCCAGGCCATAGCGAGGGCGGAGCTTGGAGATGAGCAGAGCGGGGAAGATCCGACCGTCAATGCCCTTTGCGCCCGCGTTGCCCGCCTGCTCGGCAAGGAGGACGCGCTGCTTCTGCCATCGGGCACGATGTGCAACCATATCGCCCTTCTTGTGCACGGACGGCCCGGTGACGAGATCATCGCAGCGGCCTCGTCGCATATCGTTACGTCCGAATCGGGCGGTGCTGCCGCGCTGGCGGGGCTGCAGATTCACGGGATCGCTTGCGAACGCGGCATCTTCGGAGCCGAGGACGTTGCCGGAGCGTTGCGTCCAACCAAGCGAAACGCGCCGAGATCGTCCATCGTCGTCGTTGAGCAGACAACGAACCTGGGAGGCGGGGCGATCTGGCCCACCGCTGTGCTGGACGCTCTCCGGCAGGTCGCAGATGCGCATGGCATGTGCATTCATATGGATGGCGCCCGCCTGCTCAACGCGGTCGTCGCGTCCGGTGTGCCCGCCGCCACGTTCTGCGGTCCGTGCGACAGTGCCTGGCTCGATCTTTCCAAGGGATTGGGCTGCCCGGTCGGCGCTGTGCTCGCCGGCTCCTTCGAGTTCATCCGGCAGGCGTGGGTCTGGAAGCAACGCCTGGGCGGCGCCATGCGTCAGGCGGGAATATTCGCAGCGGCCGGACTTTATGCGCTCGACCATCATGTCGCCCGTCTGGCGGACGACCACACCAATGCCCGTGCGCTGGCAGAGGGGCTTTCCCGGCTGCCATGGGTGCGTGTCGCGCATACGCCCGTGGAAACCAACATCGTCTTCCTCGACGTTTCTGCGTCCGGCCGAACGGCGTCGGACGCCGCCGCCTTCCTCGCAGCGCATGGCATAGGCATTGGTGTCGACGCGCCGTTTCGCCTGCGAGCCGTGACTCATCTGGGCATCACGCGCCAGGACATCGGCACAACCATCGACCTTTTCGGGAGGCTTGATCAGACATGACCGCAGCTTTGAAAGCCAATGATTTCGATATCGCATCCAGCATTGCCATGGCTGACGAACTGCTGCAGAAGCTTGCGGATCTGACGCGCGGCAAGATCGGCATCGAGCGTGCGACCTATGGCGAAGGCGAACAGATCGCCCATGACGTGGTCAAGGCGCTCGTCGAGTCCTGGGGGCTCGAAACGCGTATAGACGATATGGGCAATCTCTATATGACGCTGCCGGGCCTCGACCGCAGCCGGCCCGCGTGGATGGTGGGGTCGCATCTGGATACCGTTCCGGCTGGCGGGAATTATGATGGCGCTGCCGGAGTCGTCGCGGGTCTTGTCGCCGCGCATGCCCTGATACAGCGCGAGATGCGGTTGCCGATGGATCTGACTGTGGTGGCGATGCGCGCCGAGGAGGCCAGCAGTTGGTTTTCTGGGCCACATAGAAGCCACTTCGGCAGCCGCGCCATGTTCGGCCAATTGAGCCAGGAGGAAATGAACGCGGCGATCTCACGCCGGGACGGGCGTTCTCTCGCGCAAATGGTGAGGGATGGCGGATTTCGCCCTGAAAGGGCCGGGAGCGGCATTTTCCTTCAGGACGTGAAAAACGTGCAGGGCTTTATCGAATTGCACATCGAACAAGGGCCCGTGCTCATCGAGAATGACCTTTCGGTCGCGGTCATCACTGGTATTCGCGGCAACCTCCGTGCACGATCCTGCCAGGTGCGGGGCCAGTATGCCCATTCCGGCGCCGTGCCGCGCGAGTACAGACACGACGCGCTGTTTGCGGCAACCGAGTTCGCCTATCGGCTCGAGCAGCAGTGGCATGCCTGGCTGCAGGACGGGAGGGATGCGGTATGCACCATCGGCATTTTCAACACCGATCCGGAGCACCACAGCCTCTCGAAAGTGCCGGGCGATGTCCGCTTCGTGGTTGATTTTCGCAGCATCGAGCCGGAGCTCCTGTCCGAGGCCGCGAAGTTTCTGCAGACGCTTGCCGACGAGATTGGTCAGCGGCGGGGAGTTGCCGTCGATCTAGGCCCCTTCAGTTCAACGGCGCCGACGGCTTTGTCTGCTGATCTTATCGAGAGCCTCGAGGACGCTGCCGCGCAGATCGACATTCCCACCCTGCGGATGGCAAGCGGCGGAGGACACGATGCCGTCAGCTTCCGGGAAGCTGGCATCCCGGCTGCTATGCTTTTCGTTCGCAATCAGAACGGCAGCCACAATCCCGACGAGGCCATGGAAATCGAGGATTTCGCCGCCGGTGCGCGCGTGATTCTGGCATTTCTACTGCGACAGGCCTGAATTATCTTGACGTCAATTCGGCATGCGGTATACCAATATACATGCCTTTTGACGCCTTAAGCCTCGCTTCGAACGTAGGGCGCTTGCTGTGTTGATAGAAAAAAAGCCTCTCCATGTTTTTGCGGACATCATCGCTCTTCGCGAGGAGTTCCCGGGCGCGGATCAGTGGCGATATTTCGATGTTGCCGCCCGTGGTTTGCTGCCTCGCTCGGCGAGGCGCGCCATAGATGCAGATCTCGACGCGCGCATGAACGACGGCGGCGACAAGGCTGAGATGTTTCGAACCGTCGAGCGCGTGCGGGACCGTTTCGCGCGTCTGATCGGCGCCGACGCCGATGACATCGCCATCACCAAAAACATTTCCGAAGGGCTGAACATCGTCGCCGTCGGCTATCCATGGTCCGCGGGGGACAATGTCGTGGTGTGCGCGGAGCGCGAGCATCCGAACAATGTCTATGTTTGGCTCTACCTTGCCCGCACCCGGGGCATTCGAGTGAAACTGGTGGAGAGTGTAGAAGGGCGCATTCCAACGGACGCCGTTCTTGCCGCTATTGATGATCGGACACGCATCGTCGCGGCCTCGACGGTCACTTTCATGCCGGGATTGAGAACGGATCTCGACACCATAGGCGAGGCTTGTCGCCGTCGTGGCGTTCTGCTGCTCGCTGATGCAGCGCAGTCGGCAGGCATCCTGAAGATTGACGTGCGGCGGACTGCCGTGGACGCCATTGCCTGCTCGACCCAGAAAGGCCTTCTCAGTCTTTATGGGATGGGGCTGCTCTATGTCCGCAGGGAATGGACGGAGCGGATCGCTCCCACCTACCTGGCTCGTTTCGGGGTGGATCTTGGCGATGCGCACGAGGCCGATCTCGGTTCGCCGGATTTTCAGTTCATGCCCGGAGCCCGCCGATACGATCTCGGCAACTACAATTTTACCGCTGCCAGGGGACTGGATGCATCGCTGATGCTGCTCGAAGCTGTCGGCACGGAAGCCATTGAAAATTACGTGGTTTCGCTGTCGCGGCGGCTTGCGGAAGGGTTGCGTGGGGCTGGGTTCGCCATAGCCGGTGATCCGGCCGCCGCCGATTTCGCCAGCATCGTCACCGTCTATGATGATGGCGACACGCTCGCCTCTCTGTCACAGTTCTTGAAGTCGAACAAAGTCAAATTCTCCGAAAGGAGAGGGGCTATCCGACTTTCCTGCCATCTGTACAACTCCACCGATGATGTCGACGATGTAATCGACATAGCAAGCCGTTTCAGGAGGCGGGTTACTAACAAGAATTGAATTTCAACTAAATAAAAATACAGCAGAAGGGGTTCAAAGATGGCTGGATCAAAGCGGAGTATAGCCGGCCTTGTTGCTGGCATCGTGGCGTTCATGATTGCCGTGGATATCGTCCCCTCGGCCGCCCAAAGCTGGGACGACGTTGTGGCGGCCGCGGAGAAGGAAGGGACGGTCGTATGGTACACGAACCAGCGTGCCCAGGGAATCGAGCCGCTGCTTCAGAAATTCCGGGAAGCCTATCCTAAAATTCAGACGGAAGCGGTCCGTATTACCAGTAACGCGATGATGGAGCGTTTCGTTACGGAGTATAATGCCGGCCGACATCTTGCCGATGTCGTCATCACCTTTTCCGACGATCGGCTGATCGACGGGCTGAAGGAAGACTGGATGGCGGAGTGGTCGCCGCCGGAATTGCCCAACTTCCCGCCTGAATACAATCAGGAAAACAAGTTGTTCACCCTTTCGCATGCGCGCGAGGCGATCGTCTGGAACAAGAATCTTGTGGCCGAGGATGACGCGCCGAAGGAATGGTCGGATCTCTTCGACCCGAAATGGAAGGGAAAGGTAGGTCTCAATCCGGTCTGGCGCGCTATCCCGGTGCTGCAGGTCGTGGCATATTGGGAAGATAGGCTGAAACTTGGCGACACGGCGCAAAAACTGAAGGCGAATGACGTTTTCTTCTTCGAGGGATCGGGCGGCGTCATCCAGGCCCTCATTCGCGGCGACATACAAGTGGCGGAAATCACGGACTCCACGCTCAATCCCCTGCTCGAGGATGGCGCGCCGTTCGGCGTTCATTATCCGGCATCCGGGACAACCACGTCCGCCTCGGTCTCATTCGTTGCGAAAAACGCCCCGCATCCGAATGCCGCCAGAGTTTTCATGAACTGGCTGATGACGGAGGAGGGCCAGCTTCATATGCAGAACGATCTGGCGCTCCCGGTTACAAGAAATGGCATGCCGTCGCTGTCTCATCTCCCGGCAACCAAGGACCTGCCGAACGTGACCCCGGGTCCTGAGGTGCTGACGCCTGAACGTCGCGCCCAGATCGTGGAGAACTGGCAACGGGTCTTCGGCATTCGCTGATCAGTGCAGCGCCGGGTGCGCAAGCATTCGACGCTGTATCCGTCACGCCGTTTCAATCGGAGAGCTCGATGACCGGGTTGGTACCGATGCCGCTGACGCACGATTCCATGACAGCGAGCGCCAGGCGGAGCAAACGTTCGGCTTGGATCCTTAACGCGCTCTACATCCTGACGTTCGCCACGATCGTCGTGCTGGTCACGATTCCGCTTGGAGCGCTGGTCTATGGCAGTTTCCGGTCCTCGGCACCCGGCGTGCCCGGTGACTGGACGCTGCAAAATTACGCCGGGCTGGCATCTCCGGGTGTGCTGCGCTCCCTGGGCACGACCCTGTGGATCAGCATCCTGTCGTCGGCGTTCTGCGTCGTCATCGGTACGCTGATCGCCATCATCGTTCACCGGACGGATTTCAAGTACACCCGCACGGTGACGGCTCTGCTTGGCGTTTCCTTCTACTTCCCGTCGTTTATCCTGGCCATGTCGTGGATCATCATTGGTTCGCCGGGAGGCATATTGAATTCCTTCCTCAAAATGTTCGTAGATCCGTCGACTTTTCGAATAAACATTTATAGTATTACGGGAATTATCTTCGTGATGGTACTCAATCAGGTACCGTTCGTATACCTCACCATGCGTGGCCCGATCCTCAGCATGGACGGAATCTTTGAAGAGGCCGCGCGCACCGCGGGAGCCCGGCCTTACCAGGTCCTGCTCCGGGTCACGCTTCCCCTCCTCGCATACTCGATCATTTCCAGCTTGATCCTGACATTCATCCTGAACATCGAGCAATTCGCGATCCCGGCGATGATCGGGATCCCGGGCAATATCAGCGTCCTCGCCACACAGCTCTACCTCTTCGTGCGCTTCGCGCCGGTTGACTACGGTCTGGCGGCCGCGCTGGGCCTGACCTTGAGCATCCTCACCGGGGCGGCGATCTGGGCGCAGCGCCGGGTCACCCGGCTGGGGCGCCTGACGACCGTGACCGGGAAGGCAGGACGTGCGGCGCCGATCCGGCTCAAGTATTGGAAATGGCCTGCCTATATTTTGTGCTTCGGCGTTATCGCGCTTGCGCTGATCCTGCCTATCATCATTCTGCTCTATACATCGGTCCTTAAGTGGTTTGTCTCCAACCCGCTGTTGGCTAACTACACGCTGCGCAATTATGTGTTCATGTGGGAAAGCGCTTCCGCGATGCGCAGTTTCTGGAATACCCTGATCGTTTCCGGTGTCGGCGCCGCGATCGGCGTGACGCTTGGGCTCCTGAGCGGTTATTTCACGCTCCGGCTGAGGCCGCCCGGCCACACGGCACTCGATTTCGTTGCGAGTTTGCCCTTCGGCATGCCCGGTATTGTCATGGGTTTGGGTCTCTTGTGGGCCTATGCTTATCTGCCGCTTCCGGTTTACGGCACGCTGACCATCATCATCATCGCGTTCGTGACCCGATTTCTTCCCTATGCGATCGAAACGATCGGTGGGCAGTTGGTCCAGATCGACAAAAGCCTGGAAGAAGCGGCGTGGGTTGGCGGCGCGTCACGAGTCGCAGCCATCCAGCGTATTTTGGTGCCTCTCGTGACGCCGTCCCTCCAGGGCGCCTATTTCCTGCTGTTCATGGCCTTTTTCAGAGAGATCTCCTCGGCTGTCCTCCTTTATACGGGCAGCACGCAGGTGATCTCGATCTCGATCTGGGCATACTTCGAACAGGCGAACTGGGGTCTCGCCAGCTCTATGTCCGTTGTTGCCACCATCATCATCTTCGCCACCATGTCGCTTATCTTGTGGCTCATGCCGGCTGCGCGAAGGGCATGACAGGAGAATTCGCCATGAGTATCAGCGTCCATAACCTGTCCAAACGCTTTGGCGGACTCACCGTCGTTCACGCCATCTCGTTCGAGGTCAGGCGCGGAGAGTTCGTGAGCCTGCTGGGGCCTTCCGGATGCGGCAAGACGACGACGTTGCGCTGCATCGCGGGTCTTGAAGACGTCAACGGCGGCGTGATCCGAATAGGCGACAGCGTTGTTTCCGATCCGGACCGCGGCGTCATGCTGGCGCCGCACGAGCGCGATATCGGCATGGTGTTCCAGTCCTATGCTATCTGGCCGCACATGACGGTCGCGGGCAACGTCGGTTTCCCCCTGTCGATTCGGGGCGTTGCCCGCGCGGACGTCGAGAAGCATGTCAACGATGCCCTGAGCATCGTTGACATGCTTCATCTCAAGGACCGGCAGCCGTCGCAGCTCTCGGGAGGGCAGCAGCAGCGCGTCGCGCTGGCGCGCGCCATTGTCGGCAAGCCCAACGTCCTGCTGTTCGATGAGCCGCTGTCGAACCTGGATGCCAAGTTGCGGGAGGGCATGCGCAGCGAAATCCGCCGGCTGCAGCGCGAACTGGACATAGCCACGGTGTATGTGACGCACGATCAGGAAGAGGCGCTGTCGATGTCCGATCGCGTGATCGTCATGAGTCGCGGCCACATCATGCAGGAGGGGCCCCCGAGAACGCTGTATCGGCGTCCGAGCAATCGCTTCGTAGCCGATTTCGTCGGCAAGGCGAGCTTCCTCGACGTGAAGAAGGCGCAGGACGGGCCGGGCTGGCTGACACCTGACGGCTCGCTCATCCAGGTCGAGAGCGAACCGCCCGGCGAAGACGGGGTAGGCTACCAGGCCATGCTCCGCCCGGAGGCGGTCACGTTGAGCCCGTCGGACGCCCCATCGGCTGCGGCGGGGTACAATGAACTGCGCGGCGTCATAACCGACAGTCACTACCTGGGCGCGGTTACGGAATACAACGTGCGCGCCGGCGGTGCGGACTTGAGACTTCAATCTTTCGATGACCTGGAGATCGGCACCTCGGTGACCCTGCGCTTCGCCTACGGCGACTGTCGGCTTGTTGCCACCGGAACAGATCGTGCGGACGTCGATCCCTGAAGTCGCCACTCTTCAGCCAGGAGGCGCAGATGAACGGTATCACCCAGGAGCTTTCCCGCCGCGCCAGCGAGCTGAACTTCGACGAACTGCCGGACGATGTCGCACGTTGGGCGAAGATTGCCATCGCGGACACGGTGGGCGTGATGCTGGCGGGCGCCCATGAACCGGCCGTCGAACTGGCGCGCCGGACGCTTGGCATTGCAGGCAATGACGGTGCGGGAAATGACCGTATCTGCCGCGTGCTCGGCCATCGCGATTTCCGCACCAGTGCGTTGAATGCCGCGCTGCTCAACGGCGTGGCGAGCCATGTGCATGATTTCGATGATTGCAGCATCATCCTCGACGGCCATCCGACCGTACCCATGGTGCCGGCCATACTGGCTCTCGCCGAGCAGCATGACCACACCGGCCGGGACGTGATCGAGGCCTATGTCGCGGGATACGAGGTGGAGGTGCATGTGGCGCGTTACCTCAATGGCGGGCAGTTGAGGCCCAGCGACGCGCTGCCCATTGGTGAGCGCGGATGGCATCCAACGGGCGTGTTGGGCACGCTTGGCTGTGCCGTCGCCTGTGCGCGGCTGCTACGGCTATCCGGCACGCAGACCGCCACGGCGCTCTCCATCGCGGCCTCCTCGGCGGCGGGGCTGCGCGGGAATTCGGGCACCATGACCAAATCCCTGCATGTGGGTCACGCCAACCGCAACGGCCTCTGGGCCGCGCTTCTCGCCAGAGAAGGTTTTACCGCCAACCCCGCCGTTCTGGAGCACAGGTTCGGCTATTTCCGCGCCTATAACGGCCCCGGTGACTATGGCTCCTATGACGGCCTCGACACATTCGGCAAGACGTTCGAGCTGAGTTATCCGGGTGTCTCGATAAAGCCCTACCCCTGCTGTTCGTACACCTTCCCGGCGATCGATGCCGCCATTGCGCTGGCGCGCAGGCATGATCTCGCGGTTGATGCCATCGCGGAGGTCGAGGTGCGCCTGCATGAGCGCTGCATCGGTAACGTCAATCGACCCGACCCGAAGACCACGCTCGACGCCAAGTTCAGCACCCAGTATGTGACGGCCTGCGGCCTGAGCGCCCGGCAGGTCGTGCTGGAGGATTTTGAGGGCGATGCCTTCATGCGTCCCGGCCATCGCGACGTCATGGCGCGGATCAGGATGGGGTCACACGCCGAGGACGATCTTTTCCTGGGCCGGGTCGACATCAGGATGCGCGATGGCGCGACCCATTCCTCATCCGCCTCGACGAAGTTCGGGCGTGGTCCCGATGATCCCATGACGGATGAAGAGTTCAGGTCGAAGTTCGTCGGTTGCGCGGCGCGCACCGTAACCCCGGAAGCGGCGGAGAGTCTGTTCGACCGGTTCGATCGTCTCGAGACCGCGGACTCGATGCGCCGGGTTCTCGATGCGGCGGTGATCCCGTCCGGGCGTGGTTCGGCCGAGGCGTCGGGAAGATCATGACCTTCGCTCTCGAACTGGCCCGGCAAGTCAACGGCCGCAAGCATGGCGACGTGCCCGCCGATGTGCTTCGCGCCGCCACGATTCCGATAGCCGATACCATCGGTGTTGCCATTGCCGGCGCTGGCGAGGCTCCGGTCGACAAGTTGGGAATTGCGCTGGGGGAGCTTGCTCCCGGACCGTGCACCTTGCTGGGACGGGTGGAGCAGACGTCGGCCGAGCGCGCGATCATGCTGAATGCGATGGCCGCGCACGCGCTCGATTTCGACGATTCCAGCCAGGTATCCGGCGCTCATCCGTCGGCCGCCCTGTTGCCCGTCGCCCTGGCGCTTGCCGAGGAGTGCGGTTGCTCGGGCCTCATGATGATCGACGCCTATGTCACCGGCTTCGAGACCATGGCGCGGCTCGGCCGCTCGGTCATGCCCGCGCACTATGAGCGCGGTTGGCATCCGACCTCGACCCTCGGCGTGTTCGGCGCTGCGGCCGCTGCAGCGCGCATCATCAAACTCGATCATGAGCGCTTCGCCACCGCGCTTGCCATCGCGGTGTCCTTGTCAGGCGGGGTGAAGTCCAATTTCGGCACCGACACGAAGCCCTTCCACGCGGCGGCCGCCGCGTGGAAGGGGGCTCTCGCAGCCCGCCTTGCCGCTGCGGGGCTGTCCGCGGGCACGGATGCCTTCGAGCACAAACATGGATTCTTCAACGTTTTTCATGGCGTCGATGTGTGCCGTCCAGAAGCGGCGCTGGAAGCGCGCGCGCTCAGCGATGAGTTTTGCTCGCCCGGCATCGCCATCAAACAACACCCGTGCTGTGGCAGCACGCATTCCATTATCGATGCCGTGCTCAAGCTCAGGGAGCGCGTCCGGCCCATGCCGGTCGACCGGATTGCGTCAGTCCGGACCCGCACCCATGTCAGCCGGCTGGCACATACCGACCGTCCCGATCCGCGGACGGACTCGGAAGCGAAGTTCAGTCTGCAATATGTCACGGCCCGCGCCATCATGGACGGCGCCATACGCCTCGATCACTTCAGGAACGGCGCGTTCGAGGATCCCGCTGTCCGCGCGCTCATGGCGCATACCGAGGCCGAGGCGCACAAGGAAGCCGATCCGTTTCTCGGGACGGTGACGATCACGATGAACGATGGCGAGGTTCTTGAGGAGCAGGCTTCTACCGAATTCGGGCGGGATGCCAGGGCGCCTTTGTCCTCCGGGCAGCTCTTCCTGAAGTTCGAGGATTGCCTGAGGGGTGCAGGCTGCGCCGGGCATGCCGCCGCTCTCTACGGTGCGTTGATGGATCTCCATGCGCGCGCAATACGCGATGTCGCCCATTCCGTTCGTTCGTGCATACCGCCGGCGCGCTTCTGAGCGGCTTTGCCAGTCCGGGGTGTGCGGGTTCCGTTCAGGAAAAAGGCACGAAGCGCCGTCGTTCCTCGCGGAAGCGGCGCACCACGAAGTCGCGCAGCACCGCAATTCTCTTGATGGTGTGCGTGTCGGGGTGGGAGAGCAGGTAATAGCTGCGCCGGAAGCCGATCTCCGGGAGGATGCGCGCCAGGCCGTCGATGGAGGCGGCTGCGAAGTCGTGCAGAACGCCGATGCCGGTGCCGCACCTCACCGCCTCGATTTGGCCCATGACGCTGGCGCAGCAGAACCGGCTTCGCGCCTCCCTTTGCAGGGCGGCGGAATAGTCGAGCGCCGAGGCGTAGGTGAGGTCCTCCACGCCCGTGACCACGGTATGATCGCCCAATGCCTCCAGGGACGCGGGCGTGCCGTTGCGTTCGAGATAGCCGTGCGCGGCATAGACGCTCAGCGTGTAGTCGGTTAGGCGCGATACCACAAGCCGCCCTTCGGCGGGCCGGTCCAGAACGATGGCGAGATCCGCCTCGCGGCGCGACAGCGAGAACGTGCGGGGCAGGGGAACGAGCTCCACGACGAGATCGGGATGGCGGGCCGTCAGCTCTCCGAGCTCCGAGGCGAGGAAATAGTTCCCGAGCCCGTCCGGCGCGCCGATGCGGACCGTTCCCGAGGCATCGGCCTCCTCATCCCGAAAGCTTTCGGTGATTCCCAGCAATTCGAACTCGATCCGTTCGGCCACGGGGAAGAGCCGCTCGCCGGCCTGCGTCAGGACGCACCCGCTCGGCCGACGGTCGAAAAGCGGCGTGCCCAGCGAACGCTCCAGCGCGTCGAGCCGACGGGCGACGGTGGCGTGATTGAGACCGAGCCGCCGGGCGGCCGCCAGCAACTGCCCATGCCGCGCCACGGCGAGGAATATGCGCAGATGGTCCCAGTCCATGGCCGCCCGCCCCCTGACTATAAATTTCGCACAACGAATAATGAAACAACGACGTTGATGTGCAACGAACGATGTTGGATGACAGGGGTGGGTTCGTCAATGCCATCCGGCATTCACCCGTTCGGGAACGACGCGACGAAGAAGACGCGACAAAGAAACTGCGGAGGTCACTGCCATGTCCGGAACCACCACTGCAAGGACCATCAATCATTTCATCGGCGGGCGCGAGGTTGCGGGCGAGAGCGGCCGCACGGCGCCCGTGTTCAACCCGGCGACCGGCGAGGAGAGCGGGCGCGTGGCGCTCGCTTCCGCCGCCGAGGTGCGTCGGGCCGTCGAGGCGGCGCGCGATGCGGCGGAAGGCTGGGCCAACACCACGCCGCTGCGCCGGGCGCGCATCCTCAACGCCTTCCTGCGCATCATCGAGGAGCGCATCGACGAACTCGCCGCCGTCATCACCGGTGAGCACGGCAAGGTGCTGTCCGACGCCAAGGGCGAGATCCAGCGCGGCCTCGAGGTCGTGGAATTCGCCACCGGCATTCCCCAGCTCCTCAAGGGCGAGATCACCGAGGACGTCGGCACGCGCGTCGACAGCCATTCCGTGCGCCAGCCGCTCGGCGTCGTGGCCGGCATCACGCCCTTCAACTTCCCGGCCATGGTGCCGATGTGGATGTTCCCCGTCGCGCTCGCCTGCGGCAACGCCTTCATCCTGAAGCCCTCGGAGCGCGATCCGTCGGCCTCGCTGCTGCTGGCGCAATGGCTCAAGGAAGCCGGTTTGCCGGACGGCGTCTTCAACGTCGTGCAGGGTGACAAGGAAGCGGTCGACGCGCTCCTCCACGATCCCGACGTGCAGGCGATCAGCTTCGTCGGCTCAACGCCCATCGCGCGCTACATCTACGAGACGGCGGCGAAGACCGGCAAGCGCGCCCAGGCGCTCGGCGGCGCCAAGAACCACATGATCATCCTGCCCGATGCCGATCTCGACCAGGCGGTCGATGCGCTGATGGGCGCGGCCTACGGCTCGGCCGGCGAGCGCTGCATGGCGATCTCGGTCGCGGTGCCGGTGGGCGAGAAGACGGCGGATGCGCTCATCGAGCGGCTGGAGCCGCGCGTGCGGGCACTGAAGATCGGTCCCGGCACCGACCCCGAGGCCGAGATGGGGCCGCTCGTCACCAAGCAGCACCTGGAGAAGGTGCGCGGCTATATCGACGCCGGCGAGGCGGAGGGCGCGAAGCTCGTCGTGGACGGGCGCGGGCTGACGCTGCAGGGTTTCGAGAACGGCTACTTCATCGGCGGCACGCTGTTCGACAACGTCACCACCGACATGAAGATCTACAAGGAGGAGATCTTCGGCCCGGTGCTCGCGGTGGCGCGCGCCGACAGCTACGCCACGGCGGCGAGGTGGATCAACGAGCACGAGTTCGGCAACGGCACGGCGATCTTCACCCGCGACGGCGACGCGGCGCGCGAGTTCGCGCACAGCATCAAGGTCGGCATGGTGGGCATCAACGTGCCGATCCCGGTGCCGATGGCGTTCCACTCCTTCGGCGGCTGGAAGGCGTCGCTGTTCGGCGACCATCACATGCACGGGCCCGAGGGCGTGCGCTTCTATACGCGCCTCAAGACCATCACCTCGCGCTGGCCCACCGGCATCCGCGCCGGCAGCGAGTTCGTCATGCCGACGCTCGGGTAACGGGCGCCGCGCCTGCGCCCGCATCGGCATGCCTTTCCCCGCGCGGGGCCGCCGTCTTCCCGACGGCGGCCCTCAGCCGTTGTGGATGAACAGGTGTTCGTGCGCGCGCGCCGTCGTCAGGATGAAGTCCATGACCGAACGGATGCGGGGCACTTCGGCAAGGTCCTGGTGGCAGGTCAGCCAGTAGCTGCGGCGAAGCGCCACTTCCTGCGGCAGCACCATGACGAGATCGGGAAAGCGCACGGCGATGAATTGGGGCAGGACGCACAGACCGCGTCCGCTCAAGGTCGCTGTCACCTGCGCGGAAAGGCTGGACGACTGGAACCCGGCCCGCAAGCCGGTGAGAATGTTGCGCAGGTAGTCGAGCCCGGGCGAAAAGATCAGATCCTGCACGTAGCCGATGAAGAAATGATCGAGCAGATCCTCGCGGCGCGTGATGGCCGGCCGCTCGGCCAGATAGGCGCGCGCCGCATAGATGTGCAGCGTGTAGTCGATGATTTTCTCGCTGACGTAGGGTCCCGCCTTCGGAGGATCGAGCGTCACCGCCACATCCGCCTCCTTGCGGGACAGCGCGATGATCTGCTGGATCGTGATGAGCTCCAGCGTGATGTTGGGATGGGATGCGGCGAAATCGTTCAGCTTCTCGACGAAGAAGAAATTGGAAAAGCCCTCCAGCACGCTGATGCGCACGACGCCGCGCAACTGGCTGCTGCCCGACGAGACGTCCGATTGCAGCCGCTCGGCTTCGGCTTCCATGCGCTCGACCGTCTCGATCAGGCGGCGGCCGACACCCGTCAGCTCGTATCCGCGCGGATTGCGCTCGAACAGCTTGACCTTGAGCGCGAATTCCAGCCGGTCGATATGACGTGCGACGGTGGCGTGGCTGGAACGCAGGCTGCGCGCCGCGCTCGAGAGCTGCCCCGAGCGCGCGACAGCGAGAAAATACTGCAGATCGTCCCAGGCGAAAGGGGTTGCCATAAACTGCTTCTGTTCAAAAACGAACGGACCCTGTTCGCACTTTGATGATGCGGCGTCCTTGTGTCAACGCACGGATTTGACAAAGCTGAGGGCGTATCCGGCGCTCCGGACAATGCGAACCGGCAATGTCGGATCGCCTATAATGGATGGGAGGAAACGTATGTATAAAGAGGTTGTCATATCGGCGGCCATGCTTCTGGCCATAGGTGCTTCCTGGAGTACTTCCTCCTTCGCCGCCGAGATTTCCGACGGCAAGGTCAAGATTGGCATTCTGAACGATCAGTCGGGCGTTTACGCCAACTTCGGCGGCCGATATTCCTACGAGGCCGCCCGAATGGCCGTCGAGGACCACGGCGGCAGCGTGCTCGGCGCTCCCATCGAGGTGGTGACGGCCGACCACCAGAACAAAACCGACATCGCCGCCAATATCGCCCGGCAATGGTACGATCTCGAACAGGTCGACTCGATCATGGAGCTGACCACGTCCTCGGTCGGCCTCGCCGTGCAGTCGCTCAGCGCGGAAAAGAAGAAGATCACCATCAATACCGGGGCGGCGACGACGGAACTGACCGGCAAGCAATGCACGCCCTACGGCTTCCATTGGGCCTACGACACGCATGCGCTGGCGGTCGGCACCGGCGGCGCGCTCGTGCGCCAAGGGGGCGACAACTGGTTCTTCCTCACCGCCGATTATGCCTTCGGCTATTCGCTGGAGGAAAATACCGCCGACTTCGTCAAGGCCAACGGCGGCACGGTGGCCGGCGCCGTGCGCCATCCGCTCGCGGCCACCGACTTCTCGTCGTTCCTGATCCAGGCCCAGGGCTCCGGCGCCAAGATCATCGGCCTCGCCAACGCCGGCCTCGATACGTCCAACGCCATCAAGCAGGCGGCCGAGTTCGGCCTCGTCGAAGGCGGCCAGCGCCTGGCGGCGCTGCTGTTCACGATTGCCGAGGTGCACGGTCTCGGCCTCGAGGCGGCGCAGGGGCTGACGCTCACGGAAGCCTTCTACTGGAACCGCGACGACGCGTCGCGGGAGTTCGGCGAACGCTTCTTCAAGCGCACCGGCGCCATGCCGAACATGGTTCACGCGGGCACCTATTCGGCCGTCAGCCAATATCTCAAGGCGATCGAGAAGGCGGGCACGGACGACGCGGACGCGGTCGCCCAGGCCCTGCGCGAGCTGCCGGTCGATGACGTCTTCGCCCAGAACGGCAAGGTCGAGGCCAACGGCCGCATGATCCACGACGTGTATCTCATGCAGGTCAAGAAGCCGGGCGAGAGCGACATCCCGTGGGACTATTATACCGTGCTCGCCACCATTCCCGGCGAGCAGGCCTTTCTGAAACCCTCCGAGAGCGGCTGCCCCCTGACCACGCAGTGACCGGCTACGCCTGACAGAGGACGCTGCCATCGCGACCGGCCCCGGCCGGTCGCGCAGGGCTGAACGCGTGGACACAGGAACGAGGCGCAGGAACGAGGC
Source organism: Pseudochelatococcus sp. B33 (assembly GCF_053570585.1). Taxonomy (NCBI): domain Bacteria; kingdom Pseudomonadati; phylum Pseudomonadota; class Alphaproteobacteria; order Hyphomicrobiales; family Chelatococcaceae; genus Pseudochelatococcus; species Pseudochelatococcus sp. B33. Next base: position 21,887 of record NZ_JBSEFH010000010.1, read on the forward strand.
GGCGGATACGATTTCCTCTCGTCATCCGCCGCTTCGGATATTCCCGGTGAGAGGACGGCGGGCGAAACGGCCGCCGCATGGAGAAGGGCATGGGGGAATACGACTACGTCGTCATCGGTGCGGGCAGCGCCGGCTGCGTCCTGGCGAACCGGCTGTCGGCGGACCCGCGAAACCGGGTGCTGCTGCTGGAGGCCGGCGGCAGGGACAACTATCACTGGATCCATATTCCGGTAGGCTATCTCTATTGCATCAACAATCCGCGTACCGACTGGTGCTTCACGACCGAGCGGGAGGAGGGCCTGAACGGCCGCTCCCTCTACTATCCGCGCGGCAAGGTGCTCGGCGGCTGTTCCTCCATCAACGGCATGATCTACATGCGCGGCCAGGCGCGCGATTACGACACGTGGCGGCAGATGGGCTGCGAAGGCTGGGGGTGGGACGAGGTTCTGCCCTATTTCCGCAAGTCCGAGGACTATTATCGCGGTGAAAGCCCGCTGCACGGGGCGGGCGGCGAATGGCGGGTGGAAAAGGCGCGGGTGCGCTGGGCCGTGCTCGATGCCTTCCAGCAGGCGGCGCAGGAGGCCGGTATTCCGGCGATCGAGGATTTCAACACCGGCGACAACGAGGGCTCCGGCTATTTCGACGTCAACCAGCGCTCGGGCTGGCGGTGGAACACCGCCAAGGCGTTCCTGCGGCCCGCGCGCGGCCGCGCGAACCTCACCGTTCTGACCAACGCGCATGCGCAGCGGCTCGTCATCGAGGACGGCGCGGTCGCGGGCGTCGTGTTCCGGCACGCCGGCGAGGAGAAGACGGCGCGCGCGAGGCTGGAGACGGTGCTGTCGGCGGGCGCCATCGGCTCGCCGCATCTGCTCGAACTCTCCGGCGTCGGGCGTGGGGAGGCGCTGAAAGGGGCTGGTATCGACGTGCGGCTGGACGTTCCCGGCGTCGGCGAGAACCTTCAGGACCATCTGCAGCTTCGCCTCGTCTACCAGGTCTCCGGCGTGCCGACGCTCAACGAGCAGGCGTCGAGCCTCGTCGGCAAGGCGCGCATTGGCCTGGAGTATGCGCTGAAGCGTTCCGGGCCGATGTCGATGGCGCCGAGCCAGCTCGGCATTTTCACCCGCTCCTCGCCGGAGAAGGAGACGGCCGATCTCGAATATCACGTGCAGCCGGTCTCGCTCGACAGGTTCGGCGATCCGGTCCACCCGTTTCCGGCGATCACCGCGAGCGTGTGCAACCTGCGGCCGGAAAGCCGGGGATCGGTTCATGCCAGGGCGCCGGACCCCGCCGTGCAGCCGGCGATCCGGCCGAACTACCTTTCCGCCGAGGCCGACCGGCAGGTGGCGGTGACTGCGATCCGCCTCACGCGCCGGATCGCCGCGCAGCCCGCCTTCGCGCGCTTCTCGCCGCAGGAGTACAGGCCCGGCCCCGCCTGCGAGAGCGATGGCGACCTCGTGCGCGCCGCCGGCGATATCGGCACCACGATCTTCCACCCGGTCGGCACGCTGCGCATGGGGGCCGATCCGCAGAGCGTCGTCGACCCGCGCCTCAGGTTCCGCGGGCTGGCGCGCCTGCGCGTCGCCGATGCCTCGGTCATGCCGACAATCACGTCCGGCAACACCAACTCGCCCACGATCATGATCGCGGAGAAGGCCGCCGACATGATCCTCGCCGACAACCGCTGAAGGAGAGGCGGTCGGGAGGTCACGGGGAAGTCACGCCATGGCGAGCAGGGCGGCGTAGCCGGCCATCGAGACGGCGTAGAGCGCCGCGACGAGAAGGTAGCCGCCGATCTGCCGGCGGGTGTCGGCCTGCGGGGAGAGCCACCAGCCGAGCGCCCGGGACGCCGCCGGTACCGCCCACCAGCCGAGTAGCTGGGTGCTCACGAGGTTGCCGATGAACAGCGCCAGCCAGAACGGCACGCCATGCGCACCAAGCACCGGCCCGCCGATGAAATAGCCCCAGAGGTAGACCACGGGGTAGAGGACGAGCAGGACGATGAGGTTGCACTTGAAGATGAAGGACGGGTTCTGCTCCGGCGCCGTGCCGGGCGGAAACCAGAAGTTGAAGCCGTAGCTCGCCCGCTTCACCACCATGTCGGCGTTGAAGCGCGCGCCTTCCGCCAGCAGCGCCTGGCGCTGCGGCGAGTCGAGCCAGGCGGAGAGGTTGGCGTCACTGTCGAACGACAGGATGATGACCCAGTTGTCGTGCAGGCCGGGGGTCGGTCGTTCGATCTTGTGGTTCAGGAAGCCCTTGAATTTGGCCTCCGCCGCCTGAACCCGCTGCTGCCAGTCGAGAAAGGCCTCCTCCAGCCCGGGCGGCACGTCGAAGGAGATGACCGCCGAGACCGGCGCCTCCTGGCGGAAGCCCGCGCCACGCAGAATGTGCGTGTCCTCCGGCCCGATGAAATGCTGGCGCATCTCCTCCACGAGGCGGGCGCGCACGTCGCTCTCCAGCCAGGCGCGTGCCGCCGCCGGATCGGCGAAGTGCAGGATGACCACCCAATCGTCCTGGGCCGGCGGTTTCGGCGGCACCACCTCCTGGCCGAGGAAGCCCGGCCAGGATTTGAGGCGCTCGCCGACCTTGCCGTTCCAGCGCGTGAAGTCGGCGAAGCCCTCGTCGGCGATGCGTCGCTGGATGACGAGGGCGACCGGCCCGCCGGCGGTGTCGCGATCCGCGCTCATCCGGCGCTGTCCGGCGCGTTCTTCTTGTAGAGGCGCTTGCCCGCCACCCATGTCTCGTCGATGCTGCGGTCGTCGCCCACCATCATCACGCCGAACAGCAGGTTCGCGGCGTCCTCGAGCGTGCGCGGCAGGCCGTCCTCGGTGATCAGCGACTGGTGCCACGCCTGCGCGACGGGGCCGCCGTTGGGGTCGAGGGCGACGAAGTCGGCCTCCTTGCCGGGCTCGAAATTGCCGAGCCTGTCGTCGATGTAGAGCCCCTCGGCGCCGCCGAGGGTGATCGACCAGAAGCCGCGATAGGATGACAGCTTGTTGCGCTCCGCCTCGGCGAGGTCCTTGCGCACGGGATCGATGCTGCCGTCGAGCAGGGTGTTGTTGCACATGCCGACCTTGTAGGCGTCGTCGAGCACGTTGATCATCGAGAAGCGGTTGCCGCCGCCCATGTCGGTGCCGAACGACATCCGCACCCGGTGCTCCGGGTCGGTGGCACGGCCGAGGCGGAAAAGGCCGCTGCCGAGGAAGAGGTTCGAGCACGGGCAGAACACCACCGCCGCCCCGCTGTCCGCCATGCGCCGGAACTCGCCGTCCGACAGGTAGACCCCGTGCCCGCCGGAGAATTTCGGGCCGACGAGGCCGAATTTCTCATACACGCCGAGGTAGTCGTCGCAGTCGGGATGCTCGACGAGCACGCCCCGGCACTCGCTGGGGTTCTCGGAGATGTGGGTGTTCACCCAGCAGTCCGGGTGCTCCTCCTTCAGGCGCCGGCATGCCCGCAGCAGCTCCGGCGAGGCGCCGAAGGCGAAGCGCGGCGTGATGGCGTAGAGGTTGCGGCCCTTGTTGTGGTACTGCGCGATGAGACGCTTGCTGTCGCGGTAGAAATTCTCCGGCGTGTCGATGAAATCGGCCGGCGCGTTGCGGTCGATGCCGGTGAGGCCGGCGATGATGCGCATGTTGCGCCGCCCCGCTTCCTCGAAGAGCTCCTCCGTCGCCACCGGCGAGGAGCTGGTGAACGCCTGGCACGTGGTGGTGCCGGCGGCGAGCAGCGCATCGAGAAAACGCCTCACGCCCTCGCGGGCATAGTCGCGGTCCTTGTACTTCACCTCCTCGGGATAGACCCACGTCTGCAGCCACGGCAGCAACTGCTCGCCGAAGGCGCCGAGCACCCGGGTCTGCGGCAGGTGGATATGGCCGTCGATGAAGCCCGGAACGATGATGCGGTCCGGGATGGTGGTGATCGCGAGGCCGGGATAACGGGCCGCCACCTCCTCGTGGGGGCCGAAGGCGTCGATGACGCCGTCGGTCACCACCAGCAGGCCGTCCCGATGGAAGCGCGCCGCCGCCTGCTCGTTGCCGACATGCTTCCACGGATCGTCGATGAAATCGAAAAATGTTCCCCGGATACCGATGGTGGTCATGGCGTGGTTGTCCCCCTCTGGGATTGTATCGTCTGGCTGGAAGAAGGAAGCGAGACCGAAGCGGCACGCCCGGACGGCACAGAGGCCGAGGTAGAGCCACCCCACCGGCGCCTGTGTGGTTTCCGGAAGCACCGCGGCGATCGCCAGGGCGCCGCCCGGCATCCCGCGCCGCGGTTGCCATGAAAAATTCCCCCCTCGCCCCTGTCTATCACAGGAACACGTATGTCATTGTATACTGAAACTTTTTGTTCCGCGAGGGCCGCTTGCTCGCATTCCCTGTCCGTTCCCGCGCCGGGGCGGCGGGCGGCGGGCGGGCGGGAAGCGGCGGCGCGGGATGCGCGGCCGCCGGGGGGACGGGCGCGGCGCAGCATCCTTTTCAGTAGGTCGCGCGCCCTCCCGAGGCGTCGAAGACGGCGCCCGTGGTGAACGAGCATTCCCCGGAGGCGAGCCAGCAGATGAGGGCGGCGATCTCGCCGGTCTCGCCGAAGCGTCCCATGGGGATCTTGGAGAGCATGAAATCGATGTGCTGCTGGGTCATCTGCGAGAAGATGCCGGTGCGCACCGCCGCCGGCGTGACGCAGTTGACGGTGATCTTCGTGTGCGCGAGTTCCTTGCCGAGCGACTTCGTGAGCCCGATGACAGCCGCCTTCGAGGCGCTGTAGGCGGGGGCGTTTGGATTGCCCTCCTTGCCGGCGACGGAGGCGACATTGACGATGCGGCCGTAATCCTTCTCCAGCATGTAGGGCACGATGGCCTTGCCGCAGTGGAAGACGCCGTTCAGGTTGACGTCGATGACGCGCTTCCAGTCCTCGACGGGATAGTCCCAGGTGGTGGTATTGGGGCCGGTGATGCCGGCGCTCGTCACCAGGGTGTCGATGCCGCCCAGCGCCCCGGCGCTCGCTGCGGCCGCCTGCTCGACGCTCTCCCAGTCGGTGACGTCGACGGCGATGCCGATGACCCCGTCGCCGAGCCGCGCCGTGGCGGCGTCGATCCGGGGCTCGTCCCGGTCCCAGATCGCCACCCGGCCGCCCTCGGCCACGATGCGCTCCACGACCGTCAGCGCGATGCCGGCGGCCCCGCCGGTGACGACGGCGGTACGGCCGCCGAAGCGCGTGGGGTCCGCCATCAGCGCCTCTCCCACGCGACGCAGGTCTGCCGCTGCTCGCCGAGCTTGTCGATGCCGAGCGTGATGACGTCGCCGGGGCGCAGGTACACCGGCTCGGGCTTGATGCCCATGCCGACGCCGGGCGGCGTGCCGGTGGTGATGACATCGCCCGGCAGCAGCGTCATGAACTCGGAGAGGTAGCTCACGATGGTCTTCACGTCGAAGATCATGGTGGCGGTCGAGCCGGTCTGCCGGCGCTGGCCGTTGACGTCGAGCCACATGCCGAGGTCCTGCACGTCGCCGACCTCGTCGGCCGTCACCAGCCACGGGCCGATCGGGCCGAACGTGTCGCAGCCCTTGCCCTTGTCCCAGGTGCCGCCGCGCTCGATCTGGTATTCGCGTTCCGAGACGTCGTTGACCAGCACGTAGCCGGCGACGTGATCGAGCGCCTCCTCCTGCGTGACGTAGGAGGCGCGCCGGCCGATGACGATGCCGAGCTCGACCTCCCAGTCCGTCTTGGTGGAGCCGCGCGGGATGACGATGTCGTCGTTCGGGCCCTGGATGCAGGAGGTCGCCTTGGAGAAGATGATGGGCTCCGCCGGGATGGGCAGGTTCGATTCCGCCGCGTGGTCGGAGAAATTGAGCCCGATGGCGATGAACTTGCCGACCCGCGCCACGGGGCAGCCGTAGCGCGGCGTGCCCTCGACGACAGGCAGCGTCGTCGCGTCGAGCGCCCTGAGGCGGGCGAGGCCGTCGGGCGCGATGACGTCGCCGGTCAGGTCCGGAACGATGCCGGAGAGATCGCGGATGCGGCCGTCGTCGCCGAGAAGGCCGGGTTTTTCCTGGCCCGCGGGGCCGTAGCGCAGAAGTTTCATCGTCAGGCTCGTCAGTGGGTGTGGGACGGGTGGGGCGGCTCGTGGCGGTCCCCGGATGCCGCCCGGTCGGGCGACGCGCGCATCATCCGGCGAGCGAAGGAGGACCCGGACCGTTGACGCGCGCCCTCCGGCACAGGCTGCATCGCTCCGGCGGGCGCGTCACGGACCATGAAAATTGTCTCTCCCGGAGAATACCATATTGTGGTACCAAGTTTCTTATTATAGGATTCGTACAATCGCCGGCGCAGGGTGTCAAGAGCCGGCCCCTGCGGACAAGCCCGCACGCGGCCGGTCGAAGACCGGGAGCGTCGCATGATGAGTCGAACCGGGAAAGCGGGACCAGGCGTGGAGGACGAGAAGCAGACCCAGCGGGAGCCGCCGGCTGGCAGCCAGGCGTTGATCCGCGCGCTCGATGTGCTGGAGGCGGCGGCGGATGGCCCGATCGATCTGCTGCGGCTGGCGGAGACGGTGGGGCTTTCGCGCAGCACCGCGCATCGCCTCGCGACGAGCCTCGTGGCGCGCGACTATCTCAGCTTCGCGCCGGGCAGGGGCTATACGCTCGGCCTGAAGCTGCTCGAACTCGGCCAGCGCGCGGTGGCGCAGCGGCCGCTGGCGCCGGTCGCCCGGCCCTATCTCGAGCGTCTCGCGGAGGAGACGAGCGAAACGGTGCATCTCGGCGTGCTCGAAGGCGACTGGGCGCTCTATCTCGACAAGATCGCCGGCAAGCGCCGGTTCGAGGTCAGCTCGCGCGTGGGCGAGCGCCAGCCGGTGTGGTCGACGGGGCTCGGCAAGGCGCTCATCATGGGCGCCGACGAGGCGCGGCTGAAGCATTTCTTCGCGCTCGGCAACGCGCGCGGTCCCCGCCGGATGAACGACAGGGCCGCATGGCTCGACAAAATGCGGGAATACGCCGCGCGCGGCTATGCGTTCGATCTTGAGGAGAACGAGCCGGGCGTTCGCTGCGTCGCGGCGCCGATCCGCGACGCCTCCGGCGCGATCGTCGCCGCCATCAGCGTGTCGAGCCTGGCCCAGTACATGGAAGGCGCGCGCCTGGACGCGCTGAGCCGCGCCATCATGGCGGCGGCGGGCGCGATCAGCCGGGAGCTCGGATGGCGGCGCGATAGAGCGTGTTCCGATCAAATGGAATCATTTGATCGATAAGAATTCGCTCAAAATCAAAGAGTTAGATCATGTCAGCGTTTCCGGGAACCGCTGACATGATCCAGGCGACGCGCGTCCCGTCGTCGCCCGCGCCTTAAAGGTTGTACTGCTCGCGCGCGTAGTCGCCGAGCCCCACGGCGTCGAGCCGGTCGAGCGGCGCGAGAAACGTGACCTGGATCACGCCCGGCGCGCGCCCGATCTCGATCGCCCCGTTCACCGTCGCCCGGTTGCGCACCTCGGGAACCGTCATGCCGAGGAGCTTCGCCGCCCGTTCGAGTCCGTTGTCGATGGCGGCGTTCATGGTGGCCGCCGTGCCGATGACCGAGACGGGCGCCGTTTCCTCCAGCCTGTCGATGCCCCAGGCCTTCGCCAGGCGCTCGGCCTTGGCGCGCTCCGCCGCATCGAACGGACGCGCCAGCGGCGGCAGGTCCTCCGGCAGCGGAAAGAGCACCGGCCCGTCGATGGGATAATTCCTCACCACCTCGACCTGCAGCGTCACGCTGCCGGCCACGTCCATCGTATGGCCGGCGATCTCGCCGTCGCCCTGGGCGGCGTGCATGTCGCCCATGTACACGCCCGCGCCCTTCACCTTCACCGGCGCGATCAGGATCGCCCCCGGCCTGACGGCGTCGATGTCCATGTGGCCGTCGGTCTTGTGCTCGGCCAGTTGCTCGGCGGTGATGGCGTAGTCGTGCGGCGCGCCGACGAGGAAGGCGCCGAAATCGCCGGCGTTGTGCGAATCCGGGAAGGGGTGCGAGGGGGTCGTGCCGAGTTGCCCGAGGAAGGGACGCATGCGCACCACGGCGCCCACGAGATCGGCGGGCGCGAAGGTCAGGATCGGATGCTGCACCGACTCGTCCGGCAGCGCGGCGTAGTGATGTGCCTCGCGGGCAATCTTTTCGGCCGCCTCCTTCGGCACCGTGACGCCGATGTGCTGCGTCTCGTCGAAGACCACCGTATAGCCGTGGACGATCTCGAACGGCTTCACCGGGTTGCCGCATTTGTCGCATCTCACCGCGTCCTGGCCGATCCCTTCGAGGTGCGTCTCGGGCCAGACCTCGTTGCACGCGGGGCAGCGGGCCGCGACATAGGGATCACCGAGGCAGAATCCCTCGGGCGAGGAATCGTGCCCGGAGGCGGTGGCGATGGAGGTGACGGTGATGTCGCGGATGCGGATGGCGATGCCGTCGCCGGGCTCGGCGCCCTCCACATAGACCGGCTGCGTCACCTCGTGGCCGCCGCGCAGGCGCGGGGTGATCATCGGCCCCCAGCAGCCCGGTGCGGTATTGGCGATGATGATGCCGCCGTCCTCGACCGGCCCCAGCATCGGCGCCGAGGGATCGAGCACGCTGTTGGTGAAGCCGTGAACGACCACGCTCCGCTGTGGTGCGCCGGCGATTCCGACTGGCTTGTTCATGGTGTTGTTCCCTCTCTGTTATCGGGAGTGTGCCTGACAAAACCGCGCGGGGCCGGCTCAGCGCCCCGCCTGCTGCGCGGCCGCCGCTTCCAGCGCCTGCAGGAAAGCCGCCGGCTCCTGGGCGCCCGACAGGCCGTATCGGCCGTCGATGACGAAGAAGGGAACGCCGGTGATGCCGTAGCGGGACGCGAGCGCGATGTCCTCGTCCACCGCCGCGGCATGGTCGCCGGCCTCGAGCGCCCGTTTCGCGTCGTCGCGATCGAGCCCGGCCTCCACGGCGATGTCCGCCAGCGCCTCGATGTCGCCGATATGCACGCCCTCGCTGAAATGGGCGCGCAGCAGCCGTTCCTTCACGTCCGCCTGCCGGCCGTGCGCCTTGGCGTAATGCAGCAGCTCATGGGCCTTGCGCGTATTCGCGATCCGGTTGGTGTCGAAATCGTAGGTAAGCCCGTATTGCGCGCCGAGCGACTGCAGATGCCGGTTCGCCGCCTGTACCCGATCGGCGGACCACCCGAGGCGGGCGGCGAGATAATCGTCGTGGCTTCCGGCATAGTCCGCCGGCAGGTCCGGAGCGAGCTGGAAACTGTGATACGCCACCTCGACCGCGGGGGCATCGCCCCGCTCGCCGAACTGCCTCAGGGCGGCCTCCAGGCGGTGTTTGCCGAGATAGCACCACGGGCAGGCGATGTCCGACCAGACGTCGATCTTGATGGTTCGGGCCATGATAGCAGGCGGACTCCTTACCTCGGCGACATCCGCAGCCGGCAGGAACCCGGTGCGCACCATCGCGGATCAAGTCGGACCAACAACCCTCGCGTTTCAAACTAGGCCATGCGGCGGCGATCCGCAAGCAGCCGTCCCGTCGCACCGGGGCGGCGCGCCGTCCGTCTACGGGCCGGCCTTGGGCCGATACAGCCTGAACAGGCCTTGCGGCAGGGTCTCGAAATAGTCGGCCGGCCCGCCGCCCCGCAGGATCGGGCGGGCCGCGGCGGTGTCGTAGAGGCCGTCCCGCAGCAGGGCCTTGCTGATGTGCACCGCCACCACCTCGCCGAGGACGAGCCAGGTATCGAGGGCGCGCCTGTTCGCTGTGGCGAGCTGCTGGATATGCGCCACCCGGCACTCCAGCGAGACGGGGCTTTCCGCCACCCGCGGCGGCGCGACCGCGAGGGACGGCGCCGGCGTGAGCCCGGCGAGCGCGAACTCGTCGACCTCCGGCGGCGCTTCGATGCTGGTGCGGTTGACCGCATCGGCAAGCGGGCGGGTCGCCAGATTGTAGACGAACTCCCCGGTGGCCTCGGCGTTGCGCAGGCTGTCCTTCCTGCCGGCGCTGGAGAAGCCGATCACCGGCGGGCGGTAGTTGAAGACATTGAAGAAGCTGTAGGGCGCCAGATTGAGGCGCCCCTCGGCATCCCGGGTGGAGATCCAGCCGATGGGCCGGGGCGCCACGATCGCGGATATGGGATCGTGGGGCAGGCCGTGCCCCTCCGAGATCAGGTAGCTATGGATGCCGTCTTGCCCCATCGCCGATCCGCTTCTTCCAGATTGCCGCGGCAATACCGACGCGCCCGGTCTTCAACCGGGGCGTGTGGGCTTTGCTCAAGCGCCGCACGGGCTCGACCGTTTCTCGATGAGCCATGCGCATCGAGAAACAATGTAACACGCCGGAAACTGGCCCGTCGCCTTGCGATGGCCAAGAAGTGCGATGGCCAAGAAGAAAGCGTCGATTCCGCCCTGCGCATGTCACCGGTCCGGCGCCGGCCGCGGATGCCCGGACATATGCCCGTCGCCGGGGCGGGTATAATTGTCGTCGGCAGCCGCCGAATACCTTGGACGCCAATGCCGGGCCATGATCAGATCGGGCAGCCTGCGGACATGCCCGGAAGAAAGGACCTCCTTGATGTCGACGTCGCGCGTGACGCCTGACCGCCACCATGTTGTTGTTGTCGGTGCCGGCTTCGGCGGGCTCGAAGCGGTGCACCGCCTCGCCGGCGCGCCCGTTCGCATCACGATCGTGGACCGGCGCAATCACCATCTGTTCCAGCCGCTGCTGTACCAGGTGGCGACCGCGGCGCTGACGACGTCGGAAATCGCCTGGCCGATCCGGCACCTGCTGCGCGCCCGTCCCGAGGTCACGACGCTGCTGGCCTCCGCCGAGGGCGTGGACAAGGAGGCGCGGCACGTCATCCTCGACGACGGCTCGACGCTGGCCTACGACACGCTGGTGCTCGCCACCGGCGCCCGGCACGCCTATTTCGGTCATGACGACTGGGAACGGTTCGCGCCCGGCCTCAAGACGCTCGAAGACGCGACCACCGTCAGGCGGCGCATCCTCGTCGCCTTCGAGCGGGCGGAGCGGGAAGCCGATCCCGCGCGCCGGGCGGCTCTGCTCACCTTCGTCATCATCGGGGCGGGGCCTACCGGCGTCGAGCTTGCCGGCACCATCGCCGAGCTCGCCTATGTCACGCTGGTCAGGGATTTCCGCAACATCGACACGCGGCAGGCGCGGGTGGTGCTGATCGAGGCGGGGCCGCGCGTGCTCCCGGCCTTTACCGAGGATCTGTCCGCCTATGCGCAGCGCTCGCTCGAAAAGCTCGGCGTGGAGGTCGCGCTCGGCCAGCCGGTCACCGCCTGCACGGCGAGCGGCGTCACGTATGGCGGCGAGGCGCTCGACGCCGCCACCATCATCTGGGCGGCGGGCGTGCAGGCTTCGCCGGCGGCGCAATGGATCGGCGCCCCCGCCGACCGCGCCGGGCGCGCGCAGGTCGAGCCGGATCTGACGGCGCCGGGACACCCGGAGATCTTCATCATCGGCGACACGGCGAGCGTCACTGCTCCGGACGGCAAGCCCGTTCCCGGCATCGCGCCCGCGGCGAAGCAGCAGGGCGAGTATGTCGCGGCGACCATCCGGCGCCGGCTCGCGGGCGGCGCGGCGGGCGCGCCTTTCCGCTATCGCCATCAGGGAAGCCTCGCCACCATCGGCAAGCGGCTCGCGGTGATCGATTTCGGCCGGTTCAAGCTGCGCGGCGCGCTGGCGTGGTGGATCTGGGGGATCGCCCACATCTACTTCCTGATCGGCGTGCGCAACCGGTTGAGCGTGGCGCTGAGCTGGCTGTGGATCCATACGCGCGACCAGCGCAGCTCCCGGCTGATCACGCAGGGCAACGCCGCCGTCACCCCGCCCCGCGATCCGGCACCGTGACAGGACGCGATCCGATCCCGAGCGATCGGATACTGCCCTGACGCTATTGCGCTGCACAATATTTAGATACACGTGCCCGGAATTTGGACCTTGATCTTGTCGCTAAACTGATTCTATACTGCATATATCGCCAGATCATAAGCGATCGGGCGACGATATCAGGGCAATGTAGCCCCTCTGTTCATTCGTCAATGGAGACGTGAGCAGAGGGGTTTTTTGTTTTTCGCATCGGAGAAATAGCGGAAAAGAAACCTGACGTTCTGACACGACAACATAGCGGCGCTTCGCGCCGAAGCATGATCCGGAAAGTGGATGCCGCTTTCCGGAAGAGGTCATGCTCGACCGAACGGGCCCAAGCGCGCAGTGCGGACAGGCCCCATCCCCGGCGGCAGCCATTCGCCCGGGGAAGAAGCGTGAAGCAATCGTCGGCAGGGAGAGGCCGGCAATATCAACGAGATAGAGCATCGAACCGGGAAACGGACACCGTTTCCGGCTGAATGCGATGCATGGACAAACCGTGAGACAGGGCGGCGGCCGTGGCTTCGCTCCGAAGTCCGCCGCTCCGGCGCAACGCTGCCTGCAACAGGCGACATAACGAGGGGAACAATGAGACGGCGTACATTTCTAAAGGGGCTCGGCGCGGCCGGATCCCTGACGGTGGCGGCTGGCCTGTCGGCTCCCGCCATCATCACCCGCTCGCAGCCCGCTTTCGCGGCCAACGGCGAAATCCCGGTCGGCCTGCTGTTCTCGCTCACCGGCGATGTCGCCGTGGTCGAGCACACGCTCCACGACGCGGCCCTGCTCGCGATCGAGGAGATCAATGCCGATGGCGGCATCAACGGCTTGAAGATAAAGCCATTCATCGAGGACCCGGCGTCGGACCCGGCGACCTATGCCGACCGGGCGCGCCGCCTCGTGATCCGCGACAAGGTCGTCAGCCTGTTCGGCTCCTACACGTCGTCGAGCCGGCAGGCGGTGCTGCCGGTCGTGGAGGGGCGCCAGAACCTCTACTGGTATCCGACGCTCTACGAGGGGCGCGAATGCTCGCGCAACGTGATGTACGGCGGCGCGGTGCCCAATCAGCAGCAGCAGGAACTCATCCCCTGGCTGGTCAAGAATTTCGGCGGCCGTTTCTATCTGATCGGCAATAATTACGTGTATCCGCGCGAAGAAAACAACGTCGTGAAAATCCTGCTGAAGGAGCTCGGCGGCGAGGCGGTGCACGAGGAATACGTGCCCATGGGCCACGCCGATTTCAGCTCGGTCATCAACCGCATCCGCTCCCAGCAGCCCGATGTGGTGTTCTCGACCCTCGTCGGCGATTCCGACGTCGCCTTCGCCCGCCAGTACCACGCGGCGGGGTTCGATCCGGAGAAGACCCCCGTCGTCAGCCTGACGCGCTCGGAGATCGAGGTGCGCGCCATCGGCGGCGAGGCGGCGGCCGGCCATCTCGGCTCCGCGCCCTACTACATGGCGCACAAGTCGCCGGAGAACGAGCGCTTCGTGGCCGCCTACAAGAAACGCTGGGGCGACGACCAGGTGACGCATTTCGTGTCCGAGGCGGCCTATTTCCAGGTCTACCAGTTCAAGGCGGCGGTCGAGAAGCTCGACCCGAAGGACATCGCGCCGCTCGCCATCCGCGATGCTGCCGTGGGGATCACCTACAAGGCGCCGCAGGGCGAGGTGCTGGTGGACGAAAACCTCCACACGCATCTGTGGCCGAAGATCGCGCGCTGGAGAAGCGACGGACAGGCGGAAGTGCTGGTGGATTCCGCCCAGCGCGTCGCTCCGGAACCGTACTGGGCCTATCCGGGCGAGACCTGTACGGGCCAGGGCCTGGCCCGGGGCTGAGGCAACACGGCCGAGGGGCGCGGGCCCGCGCCCGCGCCGGACATGCCGACCGGCCGACGATCCGCTCGTCGCGAACCGGCGCATGCCTGCGGCATGCGGCAGAGGCCGCGCGCCTTCGCCAACCGAAAACGGAACCACAACGCATGGACGCATTTCTCAACCAAGCTTTTGCCGGGCTGAGCATGGCCTCGATCCTGCTGATGATCGCGCTCGGCCTGGCCATCATCTACGGCACCATGGGCGTCATCAACCTGGCGCACGGCGAGTTCGTCATGCTCGGCGCCTACGCCGCCTGGGCCCTGCAGAGCCGGCTCGGTTTCAGCATCCTTGCCAGCCTGCCCTTCGTCTTCCTGGCCATCGCCGGTGTCGGCTGGCTCGTGGAGCGCCTCGTCGTCCGGCGCCTGTACAGCCGCCCGCTCGACACCATCCTCGCGACATGGGGCATCGGCATCGTGCTGCAGCAACTGGTGCGCATGGGCATCGGGCCGGAATCCCGCTTCGTCGGCACGCCGTCGATGTTTCAGGGCAATCTGGTCATCGGCAACGTGGTGATGTCGAACTACCGGCTGTTCGTCCTCACCGCCGCGGTCGCGGTGCTGTGGGGCACGTGGGCGCTGCTGACCAGCACCGAGTTCGGCCGCAAGCTGCGCGCCGTCATCCAGGACCGCGAGATCTCCGAGTGCTACGGCATCCGCGCCGAACGCGTCTACAGCATGGCCTTCGCCTACGGGGCGGGCCTTGCGGGGCTCGCCGGGGCGCTGATCGCGCCGCTCGTCAACACGGTGCCGTCGATGGGCACGTATCTGGTGGTCGACGCCTTTCTCGTCGTCATCATCGGCGGGGTCGGCAGCCTGCTCGGCACGGCGTTCGCCTCGGGCGCGGTGGGCGAGGCGACGGCCTTCTTCTCCATGCTCATGAACGACACGCTCGGGCGCATCGCGGTGCTCGTCGGCATCATCCTCATGATCCGCTTCCGGCCCAACGGCCTGTTTCCGCAATACGTGCGCCGTTGAGGAGGCGAGCATGAACCGCACCAATCATCTCGACCTGCCGGGTTATCTGCTCTTCGCCGCCATCATCCTGCTCGCCGTGCCGATGCTGCTCGGCTTCGACGGTTTCGAGCTGAACACCTTCGCGCGCTATCTGGCGCTGGCGATGGCGGCGGTCGCGCTGGCGCTCTCGTGGGGCAACGCCGGCATCCTCAACCTGGGGCAGGCGGCGACGTTCGGCATCGGCGCCTACATCATGGCCATGCACCTGAAGCTGCGCAACAGCGCCGGCAACCCCGGCGGCATGCCGGATTTCATGGGCTGGACCAATGTCGAGGCGCTGCCGTGGTTCTGGAAGCCCTTTCATGCGCTGCTGCCGACGCTGCTCGCCGGGCTTCTGGTGCCGGCGCTCGTCGCCGGCGTCATCGGCGCCTTCATGTTCCGAGGCCGGGTGACGGGCGTGTTCGTGGCCATCATCAATCTCGCGTTCCTGGTGGCGCTGCAGCTTCTGTTCATCGAGGAGCAGCGCTTCACCGGCGGCGAGAACGGCCTCACCGGCCTGGCGCCGCTCGAACTCTTCGGCTGGACGGTCGACAACTACAGTGCCGAATTCTACTACCTCGTCGCCGGGTCGCTGATCGCCGTGCTGGCGCTGGGGTTCGCGCTGGTGCGCAGCAAGGTGGGCCTGATCCTGCGCGCCATCCGCGACGACCAGATGCGGGTGCGCTATTTCGGCTACGACGTCGCGCTCTACGAGACCTTCGTCTTCTGCGTCTCGGCCGCGATCGCGGGCTGGGCCGGCATGCTCTACGTGCTGGTGCTCGAATTCGCCTCGCCGACCTACATGGGCGTGAACTTCAGCCTCGCCATCGTCATCTGGTGCGCGGTGGGCGGGCGCGAGTCGCTGCCCTGCGCGGCGGTGGGCGCCATCCTCGTCAACCTGCTCGAAGGCCGCCTGTCGGACCTCTTCGTCGAAGGCTGGCTGCTCATTCTGGGCCTCTTGTTCATCTTCTTCGTGCTGTTCCTGCCGCGCGGCATCTACGGGCTGCTGCGCGGGGCCGTGGGCGCGTTGTCGCGCATTCTCGCCGGGCGCAACCTGCCTGTGCCGGCGAGCCTGAAGGAGGCGGGCAAGGAAGGGATCGTGTCATGAACCTGCTCGAATTGCGCGACCTCGGCGTCCAGTTCGGCGGCCTCAAGGCGGTGAACGGCCTCACGCTGGACATCCGCCTCGGCGAACTGCGGTGCTTCCTCGGCCCCAACGGCGCCGGCAAGTCGACGGTGCTCGATCTCATCTGCGGCAAGACGAAGGCGACGTCCGGGCGGATCGTGTTCCAGGGCATCGACATCACCTCGCTCAAGGAATACCGGCGGGCAAGGCTCGGCATCGGGCGCAAGTTCCAGGTGCCGTCGGTGTTCAAGGAGCTGACCGTGCTGGAGAACCTCGAGGTCGCGCGCTCGCAGAAGCCCGGCCTCCTGCACGCGCTCGGCATCTTCTCGACGCCGATCCGCGGCCGCGTCAAGGAGGTGCTGGAGCGGGTCGGCCTCATCGGCCACGTCGACACGCGCGCCGGCAACCTGTCCCACGGCCAGACCCAGTGGCTGGAGATCGCCATGCTGCTCGCCCAGGGCAGCAAGCTGATCCTGATGGACGAGCCCACCGCCGGCATGACCATCCAGGAAACCCGCAAGACCGCCGACATCTTCAACGCGCTGAAGGGCGAGCACACGCTGATCGTGGTCGAGCACGACATGCAGTTCGTCCGGCAGGTGGCGGAACGGGTGACGGTGATGAACCGGGGCAGCGTCCTTGCCGATGGCTCCATCGCCGAGATCGAGGCGGATGAGCGCGTCAAGGCCGTCTACCTCGGTCATTGAGAGCCATTGAAAGGAGAACGCTCATGCTTCAGGCGCAGAACCTCTTTTCGTACTACGGCAAGAGCCCGATCCTGCAGGACATCGGCTTCTCGCTCGCGCCGGGCAAGCTGCTCGCGGTGCTCGGCCGCAACGGGGTGGGCAAGACCACGCTGATGCGCTCCATCATGGGGCTCACGGATCGCCTCGAAGGCCGGCTGCGCTTCGACGGCCACGACATCGCGCGCATGCACACCAACGACCGGGCGGAGCTCGGCATCGGCTACATCCCGCAGGGCCGGGCGATCATCCCCCGCTTCACGGTGCGCGAGAACATCGTCATGGGCACCTACGCGCGCCGCGACGGCAGGCGCACCATCCCGGAGCTCGTCTTCGAGCTGTTCCCGATCCTGCGCGAGTTCCTCGACCGGCGCGGCGGCGACCTGTCGGGCGGGCAGCAGCAGCAGCTCGCCTTCGCGCGGGCGCTGGCGATGGAGCCGAAGATGCTCATCCTCGACGAGCCGACGGAGGGCATCCAGCCCAACATCGTCCAGCAGATCCACGACGTGATCGTGCGGCTCAACCGCGAGATGGGGCTCACCATCGTGCTCGTCGAGCAGAACGTGCCCTTCGCCCGGCGGGTGGCGGACCAGTTCGTCGTCATCGACAAGGGGCGCGTCGCCGTCGCCGGGGCCTGCGCGGAGCTGACGGACGAGATCGCCGACCGGCACCTGACTTTCTGAATTCGCGCCGGCCCGCAGCCGCCCCGTACCGGAACGAGGCACGGGCAGGCGCGCGTATCCCGACCAACTACCGGAGGAGAAGACCATGAGACACGGTGATATTTCCAGCAGCGACGATACCGTCGGCGTGGCGGTCGTCAATTACGGGATGCCCCGGCTGCACACCCGCGAGGAAGTGCTCGACAACGCCCAGAAGATCGCCGACATGATCGTCGGCATCAAGAAGGGCCTGCCGGGCATGGACCTGATCGTGTTCCCCGAATACAGCCTGCAGGGCATCATGTACGACCCCGGCGAAATGTTCGACACGGCGGTGAGCGTGCCCGGCCCCGAGACGGAGATCCTGGCGCGCGCCTGCCGCACGGCCAACACCTGGGGCATATTCTCGCTCACCGGCGAGCGCCACGAGGACCATCCGCGCCGCAACCCCTACAACACGCTCATTCTCGTCGACAACAAGGGAGAGATCGTCCAGCAATACCGCAAGATCATTCCGTGGTGTCCCATCGAGGGCTGGTATCCCGGCGGCAAGACCTACGTCTCGGAGGGGCCGAAGGGCCTCAAGGTCAGCATGATCATCTGCGACGACGGCAACTATCCCGAGATCTGGCGTGACTGCGCCATGAAGGGGGCGGAGCTGATCGTGCGCTGCCAGGGTTACATGTATCCCGCCAAGGCGCAGCAGGTCGCCATGGCGCAGACCATGGCCTGGGCCAACAACAGCTATGTCGCGGTCGCGAACGCGGCCGGCTTCGACGGCGTGTACAGCTACTTCGGCCATTCCGCCATCATCGGCTTCGACGGGCGCACGCTCGGTGAATGCGGCGAGGAGGTGAACGGCATCCAGTATGCGCAGCTCTCGATCAGCCAGATCCGGGATGCGCGCGCCAACGACCAGTCGCAGAACCATCTGTTCAAGCTGCTGCACCGCGGCTACACCGCCACCCACGCGGCGGGCGACAGCGACCTCGGCGTCGCCGACTGCCCGTTCGAGTTCTACCGCACCTGGGTGAACGATGCCCAGAAGGCGCGCGAACAGGTGGAGGCGTTCACCCGCACCACCGTCGGCACGGCCCAATGCCCGGTCGGCAGCCTGCCGAACAACGCGAAGGAAAAGGCGGCCTAGAGCGCTTTCCGATCAAATGGAATCATTTGATCGATCAGAATTCGCTCAAAATAAAAGATTTGCAGAGTGTGACCTGATTGCGTGAAATCGGGTCACGCCCGGCCATCCCGCGATCGCGGAAGGCGGGTCACTGCCTTTCGCGCCATTCCCGGCCCGAGACGATCCGCATGCCGTGCGCCCCGTGCCGGCGCGGACGAGGACAATGCGACATGCCGTTTCTGAATGACATGCTGGCCGACACCGAGCGGCGCCGGCGCGACATCGCCGCCTTGCAGACGGAAACCCTGGCGGGGGACGACATCGTCCGCGCCCATCTGGCCGTCAACGGCGCGCCCCGGGGACCAGACAGCCGTTTCAGCTTCGATGTCGAGCTGATCGCCCGCCAGTTGCGGCACGACATCATCGGCCAGGACGATGCGGTCGAGGCGGTGGTCAACATGCTGCACGTGGTGCGCGCCGACATCGCCGATCCGCGCCGGCCGCTGTTCACGGGGCTCCTGCTGGGGCCGACCGGCGTCGGCAAGACGGAGCTGGTGCGGGCGCTGGCGCGCGCCATGCACGGCGACGCCGACGCCGTCTGCCGGGTCGACATGAACACGCTGGCACAGGAGCATTACGCCGCCGCCATCGCCGGCGCGCCGCCGGGCTACGTCGGTTCCAAGGAGGGGCGCACCATCCTCGATCAGGCGAAGGTGGAGGGCACGGCGCGGCTGCCGGGCATCGTGCTGTTCGACGAACTGGAGAAGGCGAGCCCCGAAGTGGCGCTGGCGCTGCTGAACATCTTCGACAACGGCATCCTCACCACGGCGTCGGGGGAGCGGACGTACTCGTTCCGCAACGCGATCATCTTCATGACCTCCAACCTCGGGGCGGAGAAGCTGCGCCGGGAGGCGGAAATGGCGACGCGGCCCTGGCGCAGGCTGCTGCCGCAAACGGCCGGCCAGCGGCGCGCCAGGGCCGACGCCATCGCGAAGGCGGCGCTTTTGAAGAAATTCCCGCCCGAGTTCGTCAACCGCATCGACCACATCGAGGTGTTCAACTGGATCGAGCAGGGCGTGGTCGACGACCTGATCGCGCTGGAAATCGAGAAGCTCAACCGCCGCCTTGCCCGGCACCGCTGCCGGATTGATCTGGCCCCGGATCTACGCAACTATATCCGCCGACACGGATTCGACAGGCAGTTCGGCGCGCGTTCCCTGCGGCGGGCGGTCAGGCGGTATGTCGAGATCCCGTTCGCACGTTTCCTGCTCACGGAGGGCATAGCGCCACAGGAGAACGGTCTGCCCGCCAGCTTTTCCGCCAGGCTGGGAACAGGGCAGGCGGAGTTTGTTTTGATGCCGGAATAACGGATAGACGTTCATGACAGCGAGCCGAAACGAAGAAAACTGGAAAATCGGCGTGCTTTTCTCCGATACGGGCGTGACGACCGTCATCGAGAAGTCCCAGAAGATGGGTGCACTGCTGGCGATCGCCGAAATCAACGCGGAGGGCGGCGTCGACGGGCGTCTGCTGCAGCCTGTCAGCTACGACCCGGGCTCGATTCCCGTCGAATACGGCCGCCTCGCCGAGAAACTCATCGTCGAGGACGGCGTGAGCGTGATCATCGGCTGCTACATGTCGTCGGCGCGCAAGGAGGTGCTGCCGATCATCGAGCGCCGCAACGCCCTGTTCTTCTACCCCACGCTCTATGAGGGGTTCGAGTATTCGCCCAACGTCATCTACGGCGGGGCCTGTCCCAACCAGAACAGCGTGCCGCTCGCCATCTACCTGATGGAGAATTACGGCCATCGCTTCTACTTCGTGGGATCGGACTACATCTATCCGCGCGAGTCGAACCGGGTGATGCGCAACATCGTGCGCCAGGGCGGCGGGGAGATCGTCGGCGAGCACTATCTGCCGCTCTCGGCCACCAAGGCCGACTTCCACGCCCTCCTCGGCGACATCGCCGGGAAGGGCCCGAACGTCATCTTCTCGACCGTGGTCGGCGAGGGCACCATCAATTTCTACACGGCCTATCACGAGGCCGGCGGCGATCCCGCCACCCTGCCGATCGCGAGCCTCACCACCAACGAGGCCGAAGTCCACCGCATCGGCGCCGCCGCCTCCGCCGGCCATATCACCGCCGCCCCCTATTTCCGCAGCATCGACACGCCGGCGAACCGGCGGTTCCTGGAGAGCTTTGTCGCGCGTTTCGGGTCCGAGACGTCGGTGACGAGCTGCTGCGAGGCGGCATATTTCCAGGTGCACATGTTCGCGCAGGCGCTCAAGCGCGTGCGCACGCTCGATCCCGACAGGCTGCGGGAGACGCTGCTCGGCTCGACCTGGGAAGCGCCGCAGGGCTCCATCAAGATCGACCCCGACAACAACCACACCTATCTCCATTCCCGCATCGCCAAGGTCGACGCGGCGGGTGAATTCATCGTCGAGCGCGAGGTCGTCCGGCCGATCAAGCCCGATCCCTATCTCGTCAGTCCCGATCTCAACGACCGCCGCTTCAGATTGCAGGAGGCTTCAGGTTACTGGTTGGTCAATCAAAGATAAGACAGGTTCAATTGTCCCCGGGGAACAAGTATGACAGATCTGATTAATGATCTGCGTAGTCTGAATGTGCTCGTCCTGCATCCACGTGGCGCGGACGCCGATGATCTTATCCAGCAGCTCAACCGCATCGGGTGCAATGTGGAGGCGATCTGGCCCTTGCCGGAGGTCCTGCCGGGCAATGTCGACGTCGTCTTCATCGAGATCAACGAGGCGATGCCGCCATCGGTGCACAAGCTGCTGTCCGCGCGTCCGGACACGACGCCGACGCTCATCGGCCTGATCAGCTATGAGAACCCGTCCGTGCTGCAGGGCCTGCTCGACCTGCGGATCCACACGGTCGTCAGCAAGCCCCTGCGCGCCTTCGGCATCATGAGCAGCATGCTGATGGCGCGCCGGATCTGGCACGAGAAACGCGAGGACTTCCAGGCGCGCGAGAAGCTCAACCTGAAGCTCGAACATCTCCAGATCATCAGCGAGGCCAAGTTCGTGCTGATGCGCCACCACAGCATCAACGAGAAGGACGCCTACAAGATCATCCGCTCGCACGCCATGGCGCGCCGCACCTCCACCATCGAGATCGCCACCGCCATCATCAACGCCGACGGCCTGCTCAGCAACCTGCAGCCGAGAAAATAGAGCGGCGGATATTCAAACGGAATCGCACTGCCGCTCTATCTCTTTGATTGTGCATCAAATTTAACCAAGAAGCGCACGCGCTTCTTGGTTTGATGCTGTAGCCTTCACCGGCCGGAGGCGGCGATATCGAACGCCATCTGCCAGAAATCCGCCTCAAGGCGCGAGGCCTTGGCGAAGATGCCGACGAGTTCGTCGAACCGCCGCTCCGTCAGCGCGTGTTCGGCGAGACGGTCGATGTGGGCGATGGCCGCCTGCGCTGCTTCCTGAAAGCCCTCGCCGGCGTATTCGCCGATCCACTCCCGGTAGGGATGGCCGGGAGCGGCGGCGAGCGCGGGTTCGAGCCGCTTGCCGATCTCCGCATAGCCGATCACGCAGGGAGCGAGCGCCACGTGCAGATCGAGCAGATCGCCCGCGATGCCGCAGTCGAGCACATACCGCGTGTAGGCCACCGTCGCCTGATGTTCCGGCGCGGCCTCGAGGTCGGCCGGGGAGAGGTTCCAGCGCTCGCACAGGCGCACATGCAGCCCCATCTCGTCCATGATGACGTTGAGCGCCGTCTGGGCGGTGCGCATGTCCGCGAGCGTCCGGCTCTTGTAGATCGCCAACGCATAGGCGCGCGCGAACTGGATCAGGAACAGGTAGTCCTGCACGAGGTAGCTCCGGAACACGCTCTCCGGCAGGGTCCCCGTTTCCATCTGGCGGATGAAGGCGTGATCGACGTAGCGTGTCCAGTCCTTGATGGCCGCGGCCTTCAGGCGTTCGAAAACGGTCATGTCAACGGCTCCGTTACACGTCATAGGCGGCGTCGAAGAACGCGCGTTCGAGCCCCACGGCGCGGCGGAAGAAATCGTGCGCCGTTTCGCTGGCCTGCGGCCCGACGCGGTCCAGCTCCCCGCGCAGGAACCCCACGAAATCGCGGAAGAACGGGTTGTCGTGCAGCGTGATCCATTCGGCATGGACGAAATTGTCCGGCAGCGGTTTCGGGGCGCGGGACGCCCAGTCGAGATAGAGCCACTCCGCCACGACCAGCACGGAGAGCACCGCCGCGTAGTCGCGCGTGGCGGCGGCTTCCTGCATGATGGCCTTGAAGCCTGCCGTCGGCGCGGTGTCGGGCGCCTCTGTGCGCTGGGCCTCGCTGACGCCGAGCGCCTCGAAGGCGCGCAGGAAGTAGGTGTTTTCCTCGCCGGACACCATGCCGGCGAACCGGCCGAAGCGCAGCCGCGCCTCGAAGCTGTCGGCGGTGGCGATCGCAGCGCCCAGCAGCGTCAGGAAACTGTCGAGAAAACGGTGATCCTGAATCAGATAGTTGGCCATCACACCATCGGGAACGGTCCCGTCGAACAGTTCCTTGACGAAACGGTGCTCCACGGCCTGCGACCAGGCCTGCCCGTTCGCGGAACGGAGGATTTCGGTGAAATCATCGCTCATGAGGCGTCTCCTCTTCTGGTGATCATGGTTCGGCGGCGTCACGGATCGTCGCGGCCTGCCGGGCGACCTCGACGACGTTGAGGCTGAGGGCGAGATCGGCGCCCGCGAGTTCGTCGAGCGTGAACCATCGCGCCTCCAGCGCGTCGTCCGCCGCGACGGGCTCGCCCGCGACCCACCGGCAGAGGACGGCGATGAGGACGAAATGCCGGCGTAGCCCGCCGGCCGCGTCGCGGTCGAAGACGTCGACGGCGCCGAAGACGCGCCGCGCCTCGCCGCGCACCCCCGTCTCCTCCCGCAGTTCGCGCAGGGCCGCGTCCTCGATGGTTTCGCCGTGATCGATCTTCCCGCCCGGAAAGCCCCACAGGCCCGCGTCGGGCGGGTTCGCCCGCCGCACGAGCAGCGTCCGGCCCTCGTGCAGCACGACGGCGATCACCGCCGCGACGGGACCGCGCCGGGGCTCTGGGGGGGAGAAATGGGGATCAGCTTCAGTCATCGCGTCTCATCGGAGCACACCCCTCGGTAAAATCCTTCATAGCATGGAGTCCGCGAGGGGGTAGGGGATTCGAACCTCAGCGGGCCGGAATGCGGTTGCCTTGCTGTCGATGTGCCTGCATATTGTCATGATTGACTCCAAAATTGAATTGTTATGCATCATGACATCCCTTCCGGCCTCACGCGTCGCCGATTCCGAGTCCGATTCCACGGCATCTGCCGCTTTCGGCGGCGATGGCGAGGCCTGGTGCCCCACGCTGACGCCGCGCCGCGGCCTGACGAAACACCGGCTGCTGACGGAGCGGATCGTCGCCGATGTCGAATCGGGCCTGCTGCCCCCGCGCACCCGCATGCCGACGCATCGTGATCTGGCGCGCAGGCTCGGCGTTTCGGTGCAGACGGTCAGCATCAGCTACAAGGAGGCGGAACGGCTCGGCTTCCTGATCGGCGAGGTGGGGCGCGGCACTTTCGTGCGCAACCGCGTCACCGAGAAGGCGGACCGCTTCATGCTCGACCGCAACAGCGGCGACAGGGCGGACCTGTCCATCGTGCGCTGCGTCTACGCGCCGGAGCACGAGGAGGCCATGCGCCGCCTGTTCGCCGCCATGGCCAGGGAGGACAACAGTCCCTTCATGCAGCCCTGCCGGCCGATCGTCGGGCTCGACGCCCACCGCGCCGGGGCGCAGCGCTGGCTGACGGGGCTCGGGCTCAGCGTGCCGCAGGAGCGCATCATCGTCACCAACGGCGCCGCGCACGGGTTGTTCCTCGCCTGCGCCGCCCTGCTGCGGCGCGGCGACGTGGTTCTGACCGAGGAATTGACCGACCACGGCATCATCGGCCTTTCGAGCCTGCTCGGCTTCACCCTGCGCGGGCTGCCGGCCGACCGGGAGGGGGTGATCGTCGAGGCGTTCGAGGCCGCCTGCCGGTCGGGCAAGGTGGCGGCGCTCGTCATGGTGCCGACGCTGGGCAATCCCACGAGCCACGTGGCCGGGGCCGAGCGGCGGCGGGCGATCGCGGACGTCGCGCGCCGCCACGGCGTATACGTCATCGAGGACGAGGTCTACAAGCCGCTGCTCGCGGAAGCGCTGCCGTCCTACGCGGACCTGCTGCCGGACCTCGGTTTTTTCGTCACGAGTTTCACCAAGTCGGTGATGACCGGCCTGCGCGCCGGTTATCTGGTCGTGCCGCAGCAATACGCCGTCAAGGTCGCGAGCATTCTGCGCGTCACGAGCTGGAGCGCGACCTATCTCGCCGCCGAGATCGCCACCCGCTGGATCGACGACGGCACGGCGCGCTTCCTCCTCGACGTCCAGCGGCGGGAGATCCGCGCGCGGCAGACCGTCGTGCAGGAGGTGCTGGGGCCTTTCATCGCCGGCAGCCATCCGCTGTCGCCCAGCGCCTGGCTCAAGGTGCCCGACCACTGGAGCGAGGACGGGCTCGTGCGCCAGCTTGCGCGCAACAACGTCGCCGTGACGGCTTCCGATCCCTTCGTGTCGAGTCCGGAACGGCCGGTCGGCGGCATCCGCATCTGCATCGGCGGCCATCTCTCGTCGGCCCGCCTGCGGCAGGTGCTGACGACCGTCCGCGCCACCTTCGAACAGCTGCCGCCGGTTCACGGCGTCGACATGTTCGACTAGCATCTTGGTTCGACGCGTCTTCTGCACGCGAACCGGTGTCCACCTGGCCCGAAAACGCCATGGGACGAAAAATTGTAATGATTTAATGTATTGATTGACATGATAATTGAACTGCGCAACCATTGCTTCAATAATGAAAGCAGAGGGTGCGGAGCATGCCAATCCGTTATGGACCCGGCTCCGGCGAGGATATCGCGCTCGCCCGGCGCCAGCTCGCCGGGCATGTGCGGGAGACCGGACTCAAGCCGTCGCCGAGTCTGTCGCATCGCGTGGGGCAGATGGTCGGGCTGAAGCTCGAAAACCGGCAGTTGACGGGCAGTTTCAAGATCAGGGGCGCGACCTGCGCCATTCTGCGCCTCGACGAGGACCGGCGCCGGCGCGGCCTCGTGACGGCGTCCACGGGCAATCACGGCCGCGCCGTGGCCAGTGCCGCCCGCGCGCAGGGCGTGCGCGCCGTCGTGTGCATGTCGCGCCTCGTGCCCGCCAACAAGGTGGCGGCGGTGCGCGAGCTCGGCGCCGAGGTGCGCATAATCGGCGCATCCCAGGACGAGGCAATGCGGGAAGTCGCGCGTCTCGTGCACGAGGAGGGGCTGACGGTCGTTCCGCCCTTCGATCATGCGGACGTGATCGCGGGTCAGGGCACGGCCGGCCTCGAAATCGCGGAAGCAATGCCCGATGTGGCGACCGTTCTGGTGCCGCTATCCGGCGGCGGGCTGGCCGCCGGCGTCGCGGCCGCGGTGCGGCACAGGCGTCCGCAGGCGACGATCGTCGGCGTGTCCATGCGCCGCGGCGCGGCCATGGCGGCCAGCCTGAAGGCCGGCCATCCCGTCGAGGTGCGCGAGGAGGAGACGCTCGCCGACTCGCTCGGCGGCGGCATCGGCCTCGACAACCGCTACACCTTCGCCCTGTGCCGCGATCTGCTCGATGACGTGGTGCTGCTCGACGAGGACGAGATCGCGGCGGGCATCCGCCATGCCTTTCACGACGAGGGCGAGATCGTCGAGGGCGCGGGCGGCGTCGGCATCGCGGCGCTTCTGGCGGGCAAGGTCAGGCCGCAGGGGCCGACCGTCGTGCTGCTGTCGGGCGCGAATATCGACGCGGAACTGCACCGCAAGATCGTCTCGGCGGCAGCCGGCAGCAACGAAGACGACAGCAACGAAGACGGGGAGGACGATCATGGCTGACATGCTGGTGTTGACCGAGGCCGACCTGCGCCGCGTGGTCAGGCTCGATGCCGATGCGGTGGATTGCGTCGAGGACGCCTTCCGGGCGCTGGCGACGCGGGCCGTGGCGATGCCGCCCGTGCTGCGTCTCGACGTGCCCGAGCATCGCGGCGAGGTGGACGTCAAGACGGCCTACGTCCCCGGGCTCGACAGCTTCGCCGTCAAGATCAGCCCCGGCTTCTTCGACAATCCGCTGCACGGCCTGCCGAGCCTCAACGGCCTGATGGTGCTGCTGTCGGCGCGCACGGGGCTCGTGGAGGCGCTGCTGCTCGACAACGGCTACCTCACCGACGTGCGCACGGCGGCGGCGGGCGCCGTCGCCGCCCGGCATCTGGCGCGCCCCGACGCGCGCGTCGCCGCCATTCTGGGCGCCGGGGTACAGGCGCGGCTCCAGCTCGAGGCGCTGGCGCTCGTGCGCCCCATCGCCGAGGCGCGGCTGTGGGCGCGCGACCCCGCCAGGGGACAGGCCGCGAGCGCGGCGCTGACGCGCGACCTCGGCTTTCCCGTGACATTCGTCGCCGACGCCCGGGCGGCGGTCACGGGCGCCGACGTCATCGTCACCACCACGCCCGCGACCGAGCCCGTCCTGCGGGCGGAATGGGTCTCTCCCGGCCAGCATATCACCGCCATGGGGTCGGACTCGGGCCACAAGAACGAGATCGACCCGGCCCTGTTCCGCAAGGCGACCTATGTCGCCGACAGCCTGTCGCAGACGCGCGTGCTGGGCGAGCTGCGCCATGCGCTCAACGCCGGCGTCGTCGCCGACGATGCCGGCTTCGCCCAGCTCGGCGAGGTGGTCGCGGATCCGTCGTTCCGGCGCGCGGACGACGCCGTCACCCTGTGCGACCTCACCGGCACGGGCGTGCAGGACACGGCCATCGCGCGCCTTGCCTACACGCGCGCCCGCGCGGCCGGCGCCGGCGTCCGTTTCGATACAGGCGGCGAAGAGGGGCAAAACGCCGCCGCGCCTCCGGCGTGACCAACGATCATCAGGGAAACATTCGCGACATGTCTCATCAGTCCGGCTTCACCGAAGACGAATACGCCGCCCGCCTCGCCCGCACCCGCCGCGCGATGGAGAAGGCGGGAACGGACCTGCTCATCGTCACCGATCCGTCCAACATGCACTGGCTGACGGGATACGACGGCTGGTCGTTCTACGTGCACCAGTGCGTGCTCGTCGCGCCGGGCGGCGAGGTGTTCTGGTACGGCCGCCAGCAGGACGCGCGCGGCGCGCAGCTCACCGCGAACCTGCCCGACGCCAACATCCTGAGCTATCCCGACCATTACGTGCAATCGACCGAGCGCCACCCCATGGACCTCTTGGCGCAGATCATCGCCGACCGGGGCTGGGCGAGAGCGCGGATCGGGGTCGAGCTCGACAATTACTATTACAGCGCCGCCGCCGACGCGACGCTGCGCAAGCACCTGCCCGACACCCGCTTCAGCGACGCCACCTATCTGGTGAACTGGCAGCGGGCGGTCAAAAGCCCGGCGGAAATCGACTGCATGCGCAAGGCCGGCAAAATCGTGGCGAAGATGCACGAGCGCATCGTCGCGGTGATCGAGCCGGGGATGCGCAAGTGCGATCTGGTGGCGGAAATCTACGACGCCGGCATCCGCGGCACGGACGACTTCGGCGGCGACTATCCGGCCCTCGTGCCGCTGCTGCCCTCGGGCGAGAACGCTTCCGCGCCGCACCTGACGTGGGACGACGCGCCGATGCGCGCCGGCGAGGGAACGTTCTTCGAGATCGCCGGCTGCTACCGCCGCTATCACTGCCCGCTGTCGCGCACGGTGTTTCTCGGCAAGCCGGACCAGCGCTTCCTCGACGCCGAGAAGGCGACGCTGGAGGGCATGGACGAGGCGCTCGCCGCCGCCCGCCCCGGCAACACCTGCGAGGACATCGCCACCCGCTACTTCGCCACGCTGGAGCGCCACGGCTTCGTCAAGGACAACCGCACCGGCTATTCGATCGGCCTGAGCTATCCGCCGGACTGGGGCGAGCGCACCATGAGCCTGCGCCGCGGCGACCGCACCGAGCTGCGGCCGGGCATGACCTTCCATTTCATGAGCGGCCTGTGGCTCGACACCATGGGGATCGAGATCACCGAGAGCATCCTGATCACCGAAAGCGGCGTCGAGTGCCTCGCCGACGTGCCGCGCCGCCTGTTCGTGAAGGATTGAGGCCATGACGGACCGACCGGCTCCATCCCCCGTCACGCCCACCGTCGATCTCGACGGCACCGGTGCGCAGCACGGCTTCCTGCGCCTGCCCTACAGCCGCGACGACAGTGCCTGGGGGTCGGTGATGATCCCGATCGCCGTCATCGGCGACGGCGACGGCCCCACGGCGCTGCTGACCGGCGGCAACCACGGCGACGAATACGAGGGACCCATCGCCCTGTTCGAGCTCGCCCGCGAGCTCGATGCGCGCGCGGTCAAGGGGCGGGTGATCATCCTGCCGGCGATGAACTACCCGGCGTTCCGCGCCGGCACGCGTACCTCGCCCATCGACCGGGGCAATCTCAACCGCAGTTTCCCCGGCAATCCCCGCGGCACCGTCACCGAGAAGATCGCCGATTTCGTCACCCGCCATCTGGTGCCGCGGGCGGATGTCGTGCTCGACTTCCATTCCGGCGGCCGCACGCTCGATTTCCTGCCCTACGCGGCGGCGCACGAACTCGACGACAAGGAGCAGGAGCGCCGCTGCTTCGCGGCGGTGGCGGCGTTCGCCGCGCCCTATTCCATGCGCATGCGCGAGATCGACGCGGTCGGCATGTTCGACACCGCCGTGGAGGCGATGGGCAAGGTCTTTGTCACCACGGAACTGGGCGGCGGCGGCACGGCGTCGGCCCGCACGGCGGCGATCGCGCGCCGGGGCGCGCGCAATCTGTTGAAGCACGCCGGCATCCTCGCCGGGGAACCGGAAGGCGCGCCCGGCGCGTTTCTCGACATGCCCTCTGCGGATTGCTTCGCTTTCGCCGAGAGCGCGGGGCTCGTGGCCTTCCGCAAGGATCTCGGCGAGCCGGTATCGCGGGGCGAGGTGGTGGCGAGCATTGGCGCCATCGACCGCACCGGCGCGCCCGCGCAGGTGGTGCGCGCGTCGTTCGACGGCATTCTGGCGGGGCGGCATTTCCCCGGTCTCGTCCAGCAGGGCGATTGCCTGTTCGTCATCGCGTCGCTGGAAGGCTGACGCGGCAAACTTGAAAGCGTGGCCGGAGTTCCCGGCCTCCCAACGACAACCAGAGGAGCTGACAATGCAACAATCGACCAAGAAGCAAGCGACCAAGAAACAATCGATCACCTGGAAAAAGTTGGTTTCCGGCGGCATCGCCACGCTCGTGCTGGCGGCGGTGGCCGTCGCGCACGGCGGGACGGCCGCGGCCCTGACTCTGGAGGAGGTCAAGAAGCAGGGCTATATCCGCGTCGCCACCGCCAACGAGGTGCCCTACGGCTTCATGAAGGAGGACGGCACCGCTGCCGGCATCGGGCCGGAGGTCGCCATCGCCGTGCTGAAGACGCTCGGCATCGAGGAGATCAACTGGACGGTGACCCCCTTCGGCACGCTCATTCCCGGCCTCAAGGCCAACCGCTGGGATTTCGTCGCGGCCGAGCAGAACATCTCGCCCGAGCGCTGCAAGCAGGTCAGCTTCAGCGAGCCGAATTCGAGCTACGGCGAGGGGCTGCTCGTCAAGGCTGGCAATCCGAAAGGGCTCACGACCTATGCCGATGTCGCCAAGGACCCGTCGCTGCGGGTCGCCGTGGTGTCGGGCGCGAACAACATAGACTTCCTGCGCGCGGTCGGCGTCGACGACGGCCAGGTGGTGTTCATCCGTGCCAACGCCGATGCGCTTGCGACCGTGCAGAGCCGTGCCGACGCCTATGCGGCGACGGAGCTGACGGTGTTCAACCTGGCCAGGGGCCAGACCGCCGTGGAGCAGGTGAGCCCCTTCACCGACCCGGTGGTGAACGACAAGCCGGTGCGCAACTACGGCGGGTTCTCGTTCCGGCCGGAGGACAAGGAACTGCGCGACGCCTTCAACGAGGCGCTGGTGGCCTTCCGCAAGACGGATGAATACCGCGAGATCCTGAAGAGCCACGGCCTCAGCGAGGAGAGCATCGAGGCCGCGCAGGCGGTGAACGTCGAGCAGCTCTGCGCCGGCGGCTGACGCCGCGTCGTGACGGGCAAGGCCGCGGGCGCATCGCGCCGTCCGTAGCCGTGCCGCGCGTTTCTGTGCTGCAAGTCTCATCCTCTGCAAGTCTCATCCTTTGCAAGTCTCATCCAAGGAGGGGCGCCGATGGACTGGCTTTCCTACCTCCCGTCGCTGGCGCGCGGCGCACTGGTCACCGCCGAGATCACCCTCGTCTCCATCGTGATCGGCGCGCTGCTGTCCTTCGTGGCGGGCATCGCCCGCGTCGAGGGCGGGCGGATCATCCGTCTGATCGCGCTGTGCTACATCGAAATCTTCCGCGGCACGTCGCTGCTGGTGCAGCTTTTCTGGCTCTATTACGCCCTGCCGCTGATCGGCTTCTCCTTCGGACCGGTGACGACGGGCATCGTCGGCCTGTCGCTGCACGCCGGCGGCTATGGGGCGGAGATCGTGCGCGGGGCGCTGCAGGCCGTGCCGCAGCAGCAGCTCGAGGCCGCGCGGGCGCTGAACTTCAGCCGCCGCCACACGCTGTTCCACATCGTGCTGCCGCAGTCGATCGTCGAGATGATGCCGGCCTTCTGCAATCTCGCCATCGACACGCTGAAGCTGTCGTCGCTGGTATCGCTGATCTCCATCGCCGATCTCACCTTCGAGGCGCAGTCGATCCGCAACCTGACCCTCGACAGCACCACGGTCTACACGCTGACGCTGGCGGGTTACTTCCTGATGGCGCTCGTCCTGGCGGCGGCCATGCGGCTCATCGAGCGGCTGGCGCGGCGCGGGGCGGCATTTCCGAAGGCGGCGCACGCATGATGTACGGCTATGCATGGGATACCGCGACGCCGTGGGATTTCGCCGTATCCATCCTGCCGATCCTGCTGATCGGCCTTACGGTGACGGTGCAGGCGGCGCTCGCGGGCTTCGCCATCGCCATTGTCGTGGGCCTCGTCTTCGCCCTGCTGCGCCGCAGCCGCATCAAGGCCATCGCGTGGACGATCGCGTTCGTGGTGGAGTTCCTGCGCGACACGCCGCTCTTGGTGCAGCTCTTCTTCCTCTACTACGTCCTGCCGGATTACGGCATCGTGATGCCGGCGTTCTTCACCGGCGTGCTGGCGCTCGGGCTGCAATATTCCGCCTACACGTCCGAGGTCTACCGGGGCGGCATCGACGCGGTGCCGCGCGGGCAGTGGGAGGCCGCGACCGCGCTGAACCTGCCGCGCCTCAGGATCTACCGCGACATCGTCATCCCGCAGGTGGTGCCGCGCATCGTCCCCTCCATGGGCAACTACGCGGTGGCGATGTTCAAGGAGACGCCGGTGCTGTCCGTCATCACCATTCTGGAGATGCTGGGCCTCGCCAACATGATCGGCGAGCAGACCTATCAATATCTCCTGCCGCTCACCATGGTGGGTCTCATCTTCCTGCTGCTGACGCTGATCTGCTCGGCGGCGATCCACCAGCTCGAACGCTGGCTGCCGAAGGCGGGCATTCCGCTGAAATGAGCGAGCCGCGAACGGAGGTCGTACTATGGAAGCCGCTATGACCACACAATCCCCGGCAGCGAGGCCGGAAGCCGCCGGTCCCATCATCCGCTTCGAGGGCGTGACCAAGCGTTTCGGCCCGCTCACGGTGCTGGACGATTTCAACTTCACCGTGGCCCCCGGCGAGAAGGTGACGCTGATCGGCCCTTCGGGGTCGGGCAAGTCCACGGTGCTGCGCATCCTGATGACGCTGGAGCCCTTTCAGGAGGGCTCGCTCACGCTGTGCGACCACAACTACCACCAGCCGGGAGGCAAGGGACCGTTCCAGGCCTCGGAAAAGCACCTGCAGACCATCCGCTGCAACGTCGGCATGGTGTTCCAGAGCTTCAACCTGTTTCCGCACATGAGCGTGTTGCGCAACATCACCGAAGCGCCGCGCGCCCACGGCGTCCCGCGCGCGGAGGCCGAGAGCCGGGCGCTCGGCCTGCTCTCCCTCGTGGGTCTCGCCGACAAGAAGGACCATTACCCCGCGCAGCTCTCGGGCGGGCAGCAGCAGCGGGTGGCGATCGCCCGCGCGCTCGCCATGCGCCCGCGCGTGCTGCTGTTCGACGAGCCGACCTCGGCGCTCGACCCGCAGCTCGTCGGCGAGGTGCTGGGCGTCATCCGCAGCCTCGCGCATGAGCATGACCTGACCATGCTTCTCGTCACCCACGAGATGCGGTTCGCGCGCGAGGTCTCGGACCGGGTGTGCTTCTTCAACAAGGGCCGCATCGTCGAGCAGGGCGACCCGGAGCGGATGTTCACCAATCCCGAGCGGCCGGAAACGCGGGCGTTCCTGCAATCCGTCCTCGGGTGAGGTTACTCCGCGATAGGGAATGCGAACCCCGCCTTGACCCGGTCCATCACCACGAGGGTCTTGAACCCCTTGATGTCGGGGTTCTCGTAGAAAAACCGGCGGGTGAACTGCTCGTAGTCCTCCATGTCGCGGGCGGTGACGACGAGGATGAAGTCGGCGTCGCCGGTGACGTAATAGCCGATCATCACCTCGCGGGTGTTGCGGATCGCCTGCTTGAACCGGTCGACGATGTCGGCGCGCTCGCGCTCCAGCGAGACGAGGACGATCATCGTGATCGGCCGGCCGGCCGCCTTCGGCGACACGACGGCGATGTCGGCCTCGATCACGCCGGTCTCCCGCAGGCGCTTCAGCCGTCTCTGGCAGGCGGTCGGCGACAGATGGGCGA
Source organism: Pseudochelatococcus sp. B33 (assembly GCF_053570585.1). Lineage (NCBI taxonomy): Bacteria > Pseudomonadati > Pseudomonadota > Alphaproteobacteria > Hyphomicrobiales > Chelatococcaceae > Pseudochelatococcus > Pseudochelatococcus sp. B33. The sequence continues at coordinate 55,133 of NZ_JBSEFH010000010.1, forward strand.
TCTTCGCCAGTTCCTCCGACGTCAGCCGGTTGTTGCGCTGCACGGCTTCTAGAAGCAGCGCGTCGGCACGATCGATCTCAGTCATGCAGAAATCCCGCGTTGATATCGGACAATGCGCATAAATCCTGCATACTGCCCGCTATAGTCGCCGTCAACCGACACGCCGCCAGGGCTATGATCGGGCAATGGAATGCGCAAGCTGGAGTATCCCGATGCGTGGCCTTGCTGTCGCCGCCCTGAAACGTCTCGAACGTCCCCATCTCATGGAGACCCGCGCCTTCATCCTGGGCGAATGGGTCGAGCGGCGGGAGACGATCCCCGTGATCGATCCCGCCACGGCTGAGCATCTGGCGGACGTCGCCGCATGCTCGGTCGAGGATGTGGACCGGGCGGTGGACGCTGCCGAGGCGGCCTTTCGCGCATGGCGCGACAGGTTGCCGGGCGAGCGCGGCGCCGTGCTGCGGGCGTGGGCCGAGGGCATGCGGCGCAACGCGCACGACCTCGCGGTGCTGATCACGGCCGAGCAGGGCAAGCCGCTGGCCGAGGCCCGGGGCGAGATCGCCTACGGGGCGCAGTTTCTCGACTGGTTCGCCGCCGAGGCCGAGCGCGCCTATGGCGAGACCATCCCGAGCCACCTGCGCGGCAGCCGGCTGTCGGTGCAGATGCAGCCCGTGGGGGTGGCCGTGGCCATCACGCCGTGGAACTTCCCCTGCGCCATGATCACCCGCAAGGCGGGCGCGGCGCTGGCGGCCGGCTGTTCCATGATCGTCAAGCCGGCGCCGGAAACGCCGCTCTCGGCGCTGGCGCTCGCGCGTCTCGCCGAGGAGGCCGGCGTGCCGGCAGGCGTCCTGCAGGTCATCACGGGCGAGGCGGCGCCGCTGGCACGCCGCCTGCTGGAGCACAGGGAAGTGCGGGCGTTCTCCTTCACCGGCTCCACCGAGATCGGCCGCCTGCTGCTCACCCAGTCGGCGCAGACCATCAAGAAGGCGTCGCTCGAACTCGGTGGCCACGCGCCGTTTCTGGTGTTCGACGATGCGCCCGTCGATAGCGCCGTGCGCGGCTGTCTCGATGCCAAGTTCGCCACCTCGGGGCAGGATTGCCTCGCCGCCAACCGCATCTACGTGCAACGGACGATCTACGAGCGCTTCGTCGCCGATTTCGCCCGCGCCGCGGCGCGCCTCAGGGTGGGCCACGGCCTTGGGGAGGGCGTCGACATCGGCCCCATGACCCGGCCCTCGGTCGCGCAGAAGTGCCGGCATCAGATCGCCGATGCGCTCGCGGCCGGCGCGCGCCTCGTGACCGGCGCGCAGGACAGCCCGCTCGGCGGCAATTTCGTCAGCCCCACCGTGCTGGCGGACGTGACGGACACCATGCTGATCGCCCGCGAGGAGACGTTCGGGCCGGTCGCGGCTATCCTGCCCTTCGACAGCGAGGCCGAGGCCGTCGCGCGGGCGAACGACACCGAGATGGGGCTTGCGGCCTACGTGTACACCACGGATCTGGCGCGCGCCATGCGCCTCACCGACCGCCTCGAATACGGCATGGTAGCGGTCAACACGCCGAAGTTCACCGGCGCGCCGATCCCCTTCGGCGGCTGGAAGCAATCCGGGCTCGGCCGCGAGGGATCGAGGCACGGCCTCGCCGAATATCTGGAGCCGAAATTTGTCTGCATCGGCGACATCGCAGCGTGAAAGGAAAACGACATGACATTGAGCATCAAGGATATCAGCGAGCTGGACCGGCGCAGCGTCCTGCATCCCTTCACGCAGCTCAAGGATTTCGCCACTGGTAAAATCGGCGACCCCACCATCGTCGATACCGGCAAGGGCATCCGCATCAAGGACGCCGGTGGGCAGGAGCTGATCGACGGCTTCGCCGGGCTCTACTGCGTCAACATCGGCTACGGGCGCACGGAGGTGGCGGAGGCCATCGCCCGCCAAGCCTACAAGCTCGCCTACTATCACACCTACGCCGCCCACACCACGGAGGAGCTCGCCGTCCTCTCCGACCGGCTCGTGCGCATGGCGCCGGGCAACGCGAGCAAGGTCTTCTACGGCATGTCGGGGTCTGACGCGAACGAGACGCAGGCCAAGCTCGTCTGGTACTACAACAACCTGCGCGGCAAGCCGCAGAAGAAGAAGATCATCTCCCGCGAGCGCGGCTATCACGGGTGCAGCGTCATCTCCGGCTCGATGACGGGCATGAGCTTCTATCACGACTATATGGACCTGCCGACCGGCAACATCCTGCACGCCGGCGTTCCGCACCACTACTGGGGCGCGCGGCCCGGCGAGACCGAAGTGGAGTTCTCGAACCGCCGCGCCGCCGAACTCGACGAACTGATCGAGCACGAGGGACCCGAGACAGTGGGCGCCTTCATCGGTGAGCCGGTGCTCGGCACGGGCGGCATCACGCCGCCGCCGGAAGGCTATTGGCCGGCGATCCAGGCCGTGCTGCGCAAGCACGACGTGCTGCTGATCGCCGACGAGGTGGTGACCGGCTTCGGCCGCACCGGGTCGCTGTTCGGCTCGCATCACTACGGCATCGAGCCCGATCTCATCACCGTCGCCAAGGGCCTCACCTCGGCCTACTTCCCCCTGTCGGCTTCCATCGTCAGCGAAAAGGTCTACGCGGTGCTGGAGGAGGGGGCGGACAGGGTCGGCGCGTTCTCGCACGGCTACACCTATTCCGGCCACCCCATCGGCGCGGCGGCGGCGAATGCGGTGCTCGACATCGTGGAGAAGGAGGACCTGCCCGGCAACGCGCGCGACACGGGGGCCTATTTCCAGGCCCGTCTGCGGGAGACCTTCGCCCAATTGCCCATCGTCGGCGAGGTGCGCGGCGTCGGCCTGATGGGGGCGATCGAGTTCGTGGCCGACCGCGACGGCAAGACGCGCTTCGACCCGGCGCTCAAGGTAGGGGCGCGCGTGTCGAAGGCCGCGCGCGACCGGGGGCTCATCGCGCGCGCCATGCCGCACGGCGACATCCTCGGCTTCGCGCCGCCGCTCGTCATCACCCGCGCGGAGGTCGACGAGGTCATCGCGATCGCCGAGGCGTCCGTCCGTCAGGTGCTGGACGAACTGGTCCGCGAGGGGCAGGCGGGCTGATCCGGCCCGGCCCCGGCCTGCCGGAGCCGGGCGGCCTGCCGATTTTCCGCACGCGCACGTCACAAATCGGGCCGGCCGATCGTCAAGCGGGTATACCGTCCTCGAAACGGAGAACCCCCGATGACGAATTCCGTGAACTACTACAAAGCCATTCCCGACGTTTTCGACGCGCTCATGCAGGTGAAGGCAGCCATCGGCACGCACGGCATCGATCCGACGCTCCACCATCTCGTCCATCTGCGCGCATCCCAGATCAACGGCTGCGCCTTTTGTGTGAAGATGCACACCAGGGAAGCGCGCGAGGACGGCGAGACGAACGAGCGGCTCGATCGGCTCGTGGTCTGGGAGCACGTCGACGACTTCTCTCCGCGGGAGCGCGCCGCGCTGGCCTGGACCGAGGCCCTGACCCAGCTCGACCGCGCGACCGACTATGCCCCCCTGCGTGCCGCGCTGCGCGAGCATTTCAGCGAGGTGGAGATCAGCGCATTGACGGCGACGATCGGCATGATCAATCTGTGGAACCGCATTCAGGTGTCCTTGCACTGAGATGGCCGATCAAGATTACGTCGACCTGTTCGAGGCGAGGCGCGGTTTCCTGACCGGCCTCGCCTACCGCATCGTCGGCTCGCTCGCCGAGGCCGAGGATGCGGTGCAGGACACGTTCCTCAAATGGAGCCAGGCGGACCGCGGCGCGATCGCGAACCCGGCCGCGTGGCTCACCGCCGCGTGCACGCGCCGCTCCATCGACATGCTGCGCGCGGCGCGGCGGGCGCGCGTGGACTATGTCGGCGTCTGGCTGCCGGAGCCGATCCAGACCGCGGCCGAGGACACGCCCGAAAGCGCATCCGAACTGTCCTCGTCGCTGTCGATGGCGTTTCTGCTGGTGCTCGAACGGCTCGCGCCCAAGGAGCGCGCGGCCTATCTGCTGCACGACATCTTCGATCGGCCCTATGCGGAGGTCGCGACCGCGCTCGGCGTGCAGGAGGCGGCCTGCCGCAAGCTCGTTTCGCGGGCGCGGATCAATATCGGCAAGGCGGAGAGCCGCAACCCGGTGCCGCCGGAGCGGCAGGAGGAACTGCTGGCGGCGTTCCGGCAGGCGATCGCCACCGGCGCGACCGGAGAGCTCGCCGCGCTCATGTCCGGGGATGTCGCGCTCAGGGCCGACGGCGGGGGCAAGGTGCCCGCCGCGCGCCAGCCGCTCACGGGCAAGGCAAGCGTGCTCGATTTCATCACCGGCACGCTCGGCGTGTTCTGGAAAACCTATGCATGGCATCCCGCCGACATCAACGGCGTGCGCGGGGCCCTGCTGTCGCAGGATGGCGCGGTGGTGGGCGCGGTCAGCTTCGCCTGCGACGGGGAGGGCCGCCTCGCCGACATCTTCATCATGCGCAATCCGGACAAGCTCGTCCGCATCGCGCGGTCGGCGGCTTCCCTGCGGTGAGGGGATCTTGCCGGCCGCCGGCTCGGGCGCCGCTGCCGGGAAGGCTCACGGGCCGGGACGCGCCTCTCCGCTCGGCGCATGCGCGACCGGGGCGGAGCGGGCGAGGCCGCCGAAGGCGTCGAGCAGCCGCTCGCGCCAGAGGAAGACGGGGTCGTCCTCGGCCAGCAGCTCCGTGGCGCTGGTGCAGCGCGCCCACATGAACGCGCCGAACACGCAATAATCCGCATAGGCCGGCGTCGCGCCGGACAGGAAGTCCTGTTCCCGCAGAGTGCGGCGCAGCGGCGCCAGCACTTCGCGCAGCGCCGCCAGATGCGCCGGCCGGTCGGCGACGACGGCCTCCAGGCTCTGGCCGAAGCGCTTTTCCCGTGAGGCGCGGAAATAGTCGCGGTTGGCCTCATCGAGGCAATCGTGGATATCGCGCAGGATGAGGCGGATGAGGGCCGGCACCAGCGCCCCGTCCGCCCAGTCGTTCACGAAGCGCGTGAGCGCGACCACGCCCGCGCCGGCGCCGGGAAACAGATGCGGCGCATCGGGATAGCGCTCCTCCAGATGCAGCGCGATCCGCCAGGAATCGGACACGGCCTCGCCGTGGTCGACCAGCACCGGCACGGTGGTCGATCCGGAGAAGGCGATCGTCTCCTTCTCGATGAAGCGCCACGGCCGCCGTTCGGCCTCGAGGCCCTTGTGGGCCAGCGCCATCCGCGTCTTCCAGCAATGCGGACTGAAGCGTATCGCCGGATCGGCGGCGGCAAGTTCGTAAAGCACGATGCCCATGGGTCGCCCCGTCGTCGTGGTGGTTCTCGCGGTTCTTCGGGCGCATGATAGCACGGTGCGGACGCGCCGGCTTCAGATATCGAACTGCTCCGGCCAGTCGCGGAAAAGCGCCACCTGCCCCTCGCGGCGCAGCGCCCTGACGCGGGCGAGGTCGATGTCTCCATGGAGCCAGCGGCTCGTTGCGGTGCAGATCGCCTCGCTCTCGGCGAAGACGCCGTCGGGCGGCATGCCGCGGTCGGCCGGCACGTAGAGGGCGGCGCGGCCGTAATTCTCGTCGACCGCCGGCGACCACGGGGCCATGCCCGCCGTCGATGAGACGAGCACCGCGAACTGGTTTTCGAGCGCGCGCGCCTGCGCGCCGATGCGCACGCGGTGATAGCCGGCCTCGGTATCCGTGCAGCTCGGCGCGAGAACGAGATCGGCCCCCATCTCCGCGAGCCGCCGGGCCGGGATCGGAAACTCGTTGTCGTAGCAGATCAGGATGCCGAGCCGGCCGAAGGGCGTATCGAAGACGCGCAGCCCCTCGACGCCGCCGGCGATGAACCACTGCTCCCGCTCGAAGCGGGTCATGACAAGCTTGTCCTGATGGCCGAGCGGTCCGTCCGGGCCGAACAGGAAGGCGCGGTTGCGGTATTTCCCGTCCGGGTCCAGCACCGGGGCCGAGCCGGGGCAGAAATGGACGCGGTGCCTGCGGGCGACGTCGGCGGACAAGGCGAGCCAGCGGGGAATGAGCGGCTGGATGCCGGCGATCGACTTGGCGAGGTCGCCGCGCTCGTCCTCCGGCAGGAGGCCCGTCAGCGCCATGGCGGCGTATTCCGGCAGCAGCAGCAGCTCGGCCCCGTTGCCGGCGGCCTCGGCCGAAAGCGTATCGAGATGCGCCGCATAGGCTTCCCAGCCATCGAACAGCGATATCGCATACTGGCAGGAGGCGAAGGCCACCATCACCGGATCTCCTTCAGCCAGAACGACATCGGCTTGGCGGTTTCCGTGTCGTCGCCGACGTCGCGCCAGGTGAACGCGGTGCGCAGCTCCGGATGATGGCGATAGCCGCGCCGGTTCCAGAATGCATCGAGCGGCTCGTAACCGGCGGGCCGCAGCGGATGGTCGGCGGGGCGCTCCACGGCGCAGAAGCAGCAATAGTCGAAGCGGCCGAGACGGCGGGCGTGGGCCTCCCGCTCCTCGAAGAAGCGCACGCCGATCCCCCGCCCGCGATAGGCGGACAGCAGCACGGACTCGCCGAAATAGAAAATGCGTTCGGGGTTCCAGCCGCCGTCGAGGAAGGGCGCCTTGAACGCCTCCGTCTCCTCGCCCATGGGAATGCCCGTCGAGGCGCCGACGACCGTCTCGCCGTCGAGCGCCAGCACGAAGAGGCTTTCCACTGACCGGGCATAGGTCGCGAGGTAGCGCCGCTCGTAGTCCTCCGTTCCCTCGTAGAGATAGGGAAAGGCGCGGAACACCGTGATGCGCAGGCGCGCGAGATCGTCGATATAGGGGGCCGCCGCCTCGCCCTGCCGAACGATTATCTGCATCTTCGCTCCCCTTTCCTGCCACCCCCGGATACTGGTATAGAGTATCTTCGAATCGTTATCCATCGGATTTGCGGGAAGGGGACACCATGAGCGCCGGCGAGACCATCCGCGCCTATTACGACGCCTTCAACCGGGGGGACGTGGAAGGCTTCCTCGCCCTGCTCACCGAGGACGTGGTGCACGACATCAACCAGGGCGAGCGGCAGATCGGCAAGGAGGCCTTCCGGGCCTTTCTCGATCGCATGAACCGCAGCTATCGGGAAACGCTGACCGACATCGTCATTCTGGAAGGCGCGGACGGGACGCGCGGCGCAGCGGAGTTCGTCGTCCACGGCGCGTATCTGCAGACCGACGAGGGCCTGCCGGAGGCGAAGGGGCAGCAATACGTCCTGCCGGCGGGCGCGTTCTTCGAGATCCGCGACGGCAAGGTCGCCCGCATCACCAATTACTACAACCTCAACAACTGGATCGCCCAGGTCGGCGGGTGAGCGGCCGGCCGGGGGACCCGGCGGCGGACGGAAGGGAATGGTATATAGTCATCCGGCCGAGGGGAGGTCTCATGCCGCATTCGCCCGAGGAGAAGAAGCGCGCCCTGACGCGCCTGCGCCGGATCAGAGGGCAGGCCGAGGCTCTGGAGCGCGCGGTGGCGGCCGGCACCGAATGCGGCGCGCTGCTGCAGCAGATCGCGGCGTTGCGCGGCGCGGCCAACGGACTGATGGCCGAAGTGCTGGAAAGTCATCTGCGTGAAACCTTCGGGCGGCAGCGTGACGAGGCCGGCATAGCCGTGCCGGAGCCGGAGGCGGATATCGACGCGATCATGCGGCTGCTGCGGACCTATCTCAGATAACGCGGCCGAACGGGTTTTGGGAAACAGAGCGGATTGCGCGCTTGTCGAATCGGGGTCTGTTGCGCAACCCGCTCTCATTTCTATCGTTTTCCGCAACTTGCGTTTAATTTGATGCTCAGATCAAACGCAAACTGCTTTAGCGAACCGGAAGGGAACATCGTCATGAAATCACGTGCAGCCGTTGCCTGGGAGGCGAACAAGCCGCTGTCGATCGAGACCGTCGAGGTCGACGGGCCGAAGGCTGGCGAGGTGCTGGTCGAGATCATCGCGACCGGCGTCTGCCATACCGACGCCTATACCCTGTCGGGACTGGATTCGGAGGGCAAGTTCCCTGCGATCCTCGGCCACGAGGGGGCCGGCATCGTGCGCGAGGTCGGGGAGGGCGTCACCGCGCTGAAGCCGGGCGACCACGTCATCCCGCTCTACACGCCCGAATGCCGCCAGTGCAAGACGTGCCTGTCGCGCCGCTCCAACCTCTGTACCGCGATCCGCGCGACGCAGGGGCAGGGGCTGATGCCGGACAGGACGACGCGCTTCGCCTGCGACGGCGGCGAGGTGTTCCACTACATGGGCTGCTCGACGTTCTCGAACTTCACGGTGCTGCCCGAGATCGCGGTGGCGAAGGTGCGCGAGGACGCGCCGTTCGACAAGATCTGCTACATCGGCTGCGGCGTCACCACCGGCATCGGCGCGGTGATCTACACCGCGAAGGTGTGGCCGGGGGCGAATGTCGTCGTGTTCGGCCTCGGCGGCATCGGCCTCAACGTCATTCAGGGCGCGCGCATGGTGGGCGCCGACAGGATCATCGGCGTGGACATCAACCCGGCCAAGCGCGCCATGGCCGAGAAGTTCGGCATGACGGACTTCGTCAATCCGATCGAAGTGGGCAACGACAAGGTGGTGCAGGCCATTCAGGACCTCACCGACGGCGGGGCCGACTTCTCGTTCGACGCCACAGGCAACGTCAACGTGATGCGCCAGGCGCTGGAATGCTGCCACAGGGGCTGGGGCGAATCCATCATCATCGGCGTGGCGGAGGCGGGCAAGGAGATCGCGACGCGCCCGTTCCAGCTCGTCACCGGCCGCGTCTGGAAGGGCACGGCCTTCGGCGGCGCGCGCGGGCGCACCGACGTGCCGAAGATCGTCGACTGGTACATGGACGGCAAGATCAACATTGACGACCTGATCACCCACACCATGCCGCTCGACGAGATCAACACGGCCTTCGACCTGATGCACGAGGGCAAGTCGATCAGGTCCGTCGTTACGTTCTAACGCCTTGATTTTGAGCGAATTCCTGTCGATCAAATGATTCCATTTGATCGGAACGCGCTCCAAGCAGCCGCCGGTGGTCCGGCGCGGCCCGCAACGCATGACGGAAGGGTGAGACACGATGAAGCAGATATCGGCCAGCAAGGCCTTTGGCGGCGTCCAGCACGTCCATTCCCACGCGTCGGACGCCTGTGGGTGCGACATGACCTTCGCGCTCTACCTCCCGCCCCGGGCACAGGGCGAGAAGGTGCCGCTGCTGTGGTATCTGTCGGGGCTCACCTGCACCCATCAGAACGTCATGGACAAGGGCGAGTACCGCCGCGCGGCCTCGGCGCTCGGCGTGGCGGTGATCTGCCCGGACACGAGCCCGCGCGGCGAGGACGTGCCGGACGAGAAGGACAACTGGCAGTTCGGCCAGGGCGCTGGCTTCTACCTCGACGCGACACAGGCGCCGTATTCCCGGCACTATAACATGCAGCGCTATATCCTGTCGGAACTGACCGACCTCGTAGGGGCGGAATTTCCCGTCGACCTCGGCCGGCAGGGCATCTTCGGCCATTCGATGGGCGGGCATGGCGCGCTGACGCTCGCGCTCAAGCACCCGCAGCGCTTCCGGTCGGTCTCGGCCTTCGCGCCAATCGTCCAGCCCTCGACCGCCGACTGGTCGCGGCCCGCCTTCGAAAAATATCTCGGCACCGAGGCGGCGAACTGGCGGGCCTACGACACCGTCAGCCTGATCGAAGACGGTTTTCGGGTGGACGAGATCCTGGTCGACCAGGGCTCCGCCGATCCGTTCCTCGCCAACGGATTGCGGCCGTGGCTTCTGCTCAAGGCGTGCCTCGAAGCGGACATCGCGCTGTCGCTGAACGCCCGCGACGGCTACGATCATTCCTACAATTTCATCTCGACCTTCATGGCCGACCACATAGCCTGGCACGCGGAACGCCTGGGGCGTTGACGTCTCGCGGGCGGGTCACTCGAAAGCGAGAACGGCGCCGGCGGCGAGGCGGGCGGGCACCAGCAGGGCGCCGTCCGGCCGCGCCGTGAAACCGATGCCGCCCCGTTCCAGCGCCTGACGCGCGGTCGCGCGCGAGGCTGTCCGCAATACCAGTGCGATCTTCCGGTCGGCCGTGTCCGTTCCGGCCGGGAGGTTGTCGCCGAACGCGGCCCGGACGGCGTCGGGCCGCAGGTAGTCGATATCCGCCCCCTCGGCACGGAACCTTTGTCCGCCTTCGATGGCCTCGATCCGGTCCGCTCCGAAGATGTCGGCGAGCAGACCGACCGAGCGCGCCGGATCGCGGGCGGCGATCACGAGGCGCGCGACCCCCGTCGCGGCATTGGGATGGCGCTGCCACTCGCTGCGCCAGACGAGATCGGGGTCGAGATGCTGGCAGAAGAAGATGCGTCCGCTCTCCGCCGCGCGGGGATCGAGATGGACGATGCCGAAGCGCGCGTCGCGCGTGGTGCCGTCCGGCAGCTCCACCGGACGCGACAGCGCCAGCGGGGCTCCGTCCTTCAGCGGGATGCGCCGGGCGCGGAGATCGGCGTCCAGCGCCCCGGCGTCGTCCGCCCTGAAGGCGAGGCCCGCCAGGCCCGTCACATCTCCCCAGGCACCCGCGGCCTTCTCCGCATTCTGCGGCTCGTATCCGACCAGTTCCAGATAGTCGTCGCCGAATACCGCCAGATGGTTGCTCGATCCCAGCGAATGGTGGCCGCGCGGGGTCAGGACAAAGCCGAGGCGCTCGTAGGTTCGCACGGCCTCGTCGAGCCTGTCGTTGACGTTCACCAGCACGTGGTCGATGCGTGGAATGAGCCTCGTCATGATCGTCCTCATCGGCGGGAAGGGGCCGGGCGGCATAGTGCAACGCGGCGCACGGCCGTGTCCAGCGGCGGATGGGCCGGTAGCCAGGGCCGGCTTCGGCCGCTATTGTTTCATCCACGGCAGAAGTCATTTAACATTTGCGCCAATTGTTATTGATGTCGGCGCGGGGGAGACATCTAGCGAAGCATGGAACCCGGGAGGCACGAATGGCCAGGATAGATCGTTTTGGTTTGGCGATAGATGAGGAGCTGCACGACTTCCTCGTGAAGGAGGCGCTGCCCGGCACGGGTGTCGATGCCGACCGTTTCTTCTCCGCGTTCTCGCAGATCGTGCACGATCTCACGCCCAGGAATCGCGACCTGCTCGCGAAGCGCGACGCCCTGCAGGCGAAGCTCGACGACTGGTATCGCGCCAACGGCGCGCCGGCCGATCAGGACGCCTATGAGAATTTCCTGCGCGAGATCGGCTACCTGCTGCCGGAAGGCCCCGATTTCAGCGTCTCGACCGAGAACGTCGACCCCGAGATCGCCGAGATCGCCGGGCCGCAGCTCGTCGTGCCGGTCTCGAACGCCCGCTATGCGCTCAACGCCGCCAACGCCCGCTGGGGCTCGCTCTATGACGCGCTCTATGGCACGGACGCCATTCCCGAAACGGACGGCGCCGAGAAGGGCAAGGGCTACAATCCGGTGCGCGGCGCGAAGGTCATCGCCTGGGTGCGCGATTTCCTCGACGAGTCCGTGCCGCTTGCCGGCGCGAGCTGGACGGACGCTGCCTCGTTCACCGTGGCGGCGGGCGCGCTCACCGTCACGCTGCGCAACGGCGCAACGGCGGCGCTCGCCGTTCCGGCGCAGTTCGCCGGCTACCTCGGCGACATTGCAGCACCTTCCCGCCTGCTCTTCAGCAAGAACGGCCTGCATGTCGAGATCCTGATCGACGCCGCGGCCGCGATCGGCAAGGACGACCCGGCGCACATCGCCGATGTCTGGCTGGAGTCGGCGATCACCACGATCATGGACTGCGAGGATTCGGTCGCGGCCGTGGACGCCGAGGACAAGGTCGTCGTCTACCGCAACTGGCTCGGCCTGCTGAAGGGCGACCTCACCGAGGAGGTGACCAAGGGCGGCAAGACCTTCACCCGCGCGCTCAACCCGGACACGGAGTACACGGCCCCCGACGGCTCCGGCTTCGTGCTGAAGCGCCGCTCGCTCATGCTGGTGCGCAACGTCGGCCATCTGATGACCAACCCCGCGGTGCTCGACCGGGAAGGTCGCGAGGTGCAGGAGGGCATCCTGGACGCGCTCGTCACGGTGCTGATCGCACTCCATGACATCGGCCCCAACGGCCGGCGGCAGAACTCGCGCAGCGGCTCCGTCTACGTGGTGAAGCCGAAGATGCACGGCCCGGAAGAGGTCGCCTTCACGTCCGAGCTGTTTTCGCGTGTGGAGGAGGCGCTGGGGCTGCCGGCCAACACGATCAAGGTGGGCATCATGGACGAGGAGCGCCGCACGACGGTCAACCTCAAGGCGTCGATCCGCGAGGCACGCGAACGCGTCGCGTTCATCAACACGGGCTTCCTCGACCGCACCGGCGACGAGATCCACACCTCGATGGAAGCCGGCCCCATGATCCGCAAGGGCGACATGAAGCAGGCGCCGTGGATCGCCGCCTACGAGAACTGGAACGTCGACATCGGCCTCGAATGCGGCCTGTCGGGCCACGCGCAGATCGGCAAGGGCATGTGGGCCATGCCGGACCTGATGGCCGCCATGCTGGAACAGAAGATCGCCCACCCGAGGGCCGGCGCCAACACCGCGTGGGTGCCCTCGCCGACGGCGGCGACCCTGCACGCGACCCATTACCACAAGGTCGACGTCGCGGCCGTGCAGGAGAACCTCCGGAGCCGCCCGCGCGCCAGGCTCTCCGACATCCTCTCCGTGCCGGTGGCGACGCGGCCGAACTGGACGGCGGAGGAAATCCAGCGCGAGCTCGACAACAACGCCCAGGGCATCCTCGGCTACGTCGTGCGCTGGATCGATCAGGGCGTGGGCTGCTCCAAGGTGCCGGACATCAACAACGTCGGCCTGATGGAAGACCGCGCGACGCTGCGCATCTCCGCCCAGCACATCGCCAACTGGCTGCATCACAACGTGGTGAGTCGGGAGCAGGTGCTGGAGACCTTCCGGCGCATGGCGGCCGTTGTCGATGGCCAGAACGCCGGCGATCCGCTCTATCGGCCGATGGCCGCCGATTTCGACGGCTCCGTCGCCTTCCAGGCGGCGCTCGATCTGGTGCTGAAGGGCCGCGAGCAGCCCAACGGCTACACCGAGCCGGTGCTGCACGCCCGCCGGCTGGAGCTGAAGGCGAAGCTCGCCGGCTGATTCAATCGAGGAAAGGCCGATGAGCCATGCTCATCGGCCTTTCGTATTTTAGAGGCTCTTGGCCAGCTCGCGCAGCCTGAACTTCTGGATCTTGCCCGTCGAGGTCTGCGGCAGCTCGGTGAAGACCACCGTGCGCGGACACTTGAACCGGGCGAGATGCTCGCGGCAATGGGCGAGCAGTTCCTCCTCCGTCGCCGTGGCGCCGGGTTTCAGGTGGACATAGGCCACGGGCGTCTCGCCCCATTTCTCGTCCGGCTTGGCGACGACGGCGCAGGCACCGACGGCCGGATGCCGGTAGAGCGCGTCCTCGACCTCGATCGAGGATATGTTCTCGCCGCCCGAGATGATGATGTCCTTGGAGCGGTCCCTGAGCTGGATGTAGCCGTCCGGGTACAGGACGCCGAGATCGCCCGAATGGAACCAGCCGCCGGCGAACGCCTCCTCGGTGGCGGCGGCGTTCTTGAGATAGCCCTTCATGACGATGTTGCCGCGGAACACCACCTCGCCGATGGTCTCGCCATCGGCGGGCACCTTCTCCAGCGTGACCGGGTCGATCACCGCGATGTCGTCCAGAGCGGCGTAGCGCACGCCCTGGCGCGCCTTCTTCGCCGCGCGGGCCTCGCTGTCGAGCGCATCCCACTCCGGCTGCCACTCGTTGACGACGGACGGGCCATAGGTCTCGGTCAGCCCGTAGAGATGGGTGACGGCAAAGCCCGCCTCCGCCATGCCGGCGAGCACCGATTCCGGCGGCGGCGCGGCGGCGGTGTTGAACGTCACCGTCTGCGGGAAGGTCCGCTTGTCGGCGGCCGGGGCGCTGAGCAGCGCCGACATGACGATCGGCGCGCCGCACAGATGCGTGACGCCGTGGTCGGCGATGGCGGCATAGATCGCCTTCGCCCGCACCCAGCGCAGGCACACGTGCGTGCCCGCCGTCAGCGCCAGCGTCCACGGGAAGCACCAGCCGTTGCAGTGGAACATCGGTAGCGTCCACAGATAGACCGGATACCGGCCGAGCCCGGCGTGGATCGTGTTGGTGTAGGCCATCAGCGCCGCGCCGCGGTGATGGTAGACCACGCCCTTGGGATTGCCGGTGGTGCCCGACGTGTAGTTGAGGGCGATGGCGTCCCATTCGTCGTCGGGGCGCAACCAGGCGAAGTCCTCGTCGCCGGAGGTCACGAAATCCTCGTAGTCGAGGGTGCCGATGCGCTCCTGCTTGGGATAGGGCGCGTCGTCGCCATATTCCGGATCGTCGAAGTCGATGACGAGCGGCTTGACGCTGGCGAGGGCGAGCGCCTCCTTCACGACGCCGGCGAACTCGCGGTCGACGATGAGCACTTTCGTCTCGGCATGGTCGAGCTGGAAGGCGATGATGGGCGCGTCGAGCCGCGTGTTGAGCGAATGCAGCACGGCCTTGACCATCGGCACGCCGAAATGCGCCTCCAGCATGGGCGGGGTGTTGGACAGCATCACCGACACGGTGTCGCCCTTGCCGATGCCGTGCCTGGCCAGCGCCGAGGCGAGCCTGAGCGAACGGCGCCAGAATTCGCCGTACGTCCAGCGCGCTGCGCCGTGGATGATGGCCACCTGGGAGGGAAACACCTTCGCCGCGCGCTCCAGGTAGGAAAGAGGCGTCAGCGGCTGGTAATTGGCCGGGTTCTTGTCGAGATCGGTGGCGTATGGATTGGACATGAGGCTTCCTCCGTGTGGCGCGATTATGCACAGTTGCAGACAGGCGTCATCACGCCGAAAGTTGAAGGCCCGCGCCGATCAGAACCCTCTTTCCTTCACGGCCTGCATGACGACGTAGGTCGACGTGCTGGCGACGTGGGGCAGGTTCGATATCTTCTCGCCGAGCACGAGGCGGTAATTCCTGATGCTCGCCGTGCGCACCTTCAGCAGATAGTCGAACGCGCCCGCGATCATGTGGCATTCCTCGACCTCGCGCAGCCGGCGCACCGCCGCGTTGAATTCCTGCAGCGCCTGTTCGCGCGTGTCCGAGAGCTTAACCTCGGTGAAGGCGATGTGATCGAGGCCGAATTGCTGCGGATTGAGGACGGCGCTGAAACCGATGATGTAGCCCTGGTCGACGAGGCGTTTCAGGCGCGCCTGACAGGGCGTCTTCGACAGGCCGACCCGCGCCGACAGGCTGGTGATGGACATGCGCCCGTCCTCGCTCAGCGCCGCGATGATTTTTCTGTCGATCTGGTCGAGTTGCGCTGTATCGGGCGGATTCATCATCCGATTTTCCTGAAAATGCATCGAATAATGGATAAATTACCTGCCTCTGCCGATAATTCAAGCGAGAATGGCGTGACGGACGGTGCTATTCTCTTCGGGTCGGGAAAATGAACGAGGGGCCGTATAGCGATGGCAGACAGTCCGGAGATCACGGCGGGGAATGCATCCGGGGCGGCGCGTGCCGACGCCGCCGCGCGGGATGTGTTCGCCGCGTTCGCGCCGCCGGTGCGGCAGCAAGGCGCGCTCCGGCGCGCTGTCACGGCGGCCTATCGGCTGCCGGAGCCGCAGTGCGTGGCGCCCCTCATCGAAGCGGCGACGCTGGGGGCTGAAACGCGGGCGCGCATCGCCGCGACCGCGAGCGCGCTGATAACGGCCCTGCGCGGCAAGCACAGGGGCTCCGGCGTCGAGGGGCTGGTGCAGGAATATGCACTCTCCAGCCAGGAGGGCGTGGCGCTGATGTGCCTGGCCGAGGCCCTGCTGCGCATTCCCGACACCGCCACGCGCGACGCGCTCATCCGCGACAAGATCGCCACCGGCGACTGGCGCTCGCATCTGGGCACGGGCAGGTCGCTGTTCGTCAACGCGGCGACGTGGGGGCTCGTGGTCACCGGCAAGCTCACCGCGACGGTGAAGGAGCGCGGTCTCGCCTCGGCGCTGACGAGGCTCATCGCCCGCTGCGGCGAGCCGGTCATCCGCCACGGCGTCGACATGGCGATGCGGCTGATGGGCGAGCAATTCGTCACCGGCCAGACCATCGACGAGGCGCTGCGGCGCGCGCGCGAGCTGGAGGAGAAGGGCTTTCGCTACTCCTACGACATGCTCGGCGAGGCCGCGACCACCGCCGCCGACGCGCGCCGCTACTACGAGGCTTACGAGAACGCCATCCACGCCATCGGCAAGGCATCGGCGGGGCGGGGCATCCATGACGGTCCCGGCATCTCGATCAAGCTCTCGGCGCTGCATCCCCGCTACGCCCGCGCGCAGGCCGGGCGCGTCATGGCCGAGCTGCTGCCGCGGGTGAAGGCGCTGGCGGGACTCGCGAAAGGCTACGACATCGGTCTCAACATCGACGCCGAGGAGGCGGACAGGCTGGAACTGTCGCTCGACCTGCTGGAGGAGCTCGCCCTCGATCCGGACCTTGCCGGCTGGGACGGCATCGGCTTTGTGGTGCAGGCCTACGGCAAGCGCTGCCCGGCCGTGATCGACTATCTCATCGACCTCGCGCGCCGGGCCGGGCGGCGCATCATGGTGCGTCTGGTGAAGGGAGCCTACTGGGACGCGGAGATCAAGCGCGCCCAGGTCGACGGCCTCGCGGATTTCCCGGTGTTCACCCGCAAGAACCACACCGACGTGTCCTATATCGCCTGCGCCCGCAAGTTGCTCGCCGCGACGGATGCGGTGTTCCCGCAGTTCGCGACCCACAATGCGCAGACCCTCGCCACGGTCTATCATCTGGCGGGCGAGGTGGCGGGCGCGCCGTTCAGCACCGGCCAGTACGAGTTCCAGTGCCTGCACGGCATGGGTGAACCCCTCTACGAGGAGGTCGTCGGGCCGGACAAGCTCGACCGTCCCTGCCGCATCTACGCGCCGGTCGGCACGCACGAGACGCTGCTCGCCTATCTGGTGCGCCGCCTGCTGGAGAACGGCGCCAACGCCTCCTTCGTGCACCGGATCGGGGATCCGGCCGTGTCGGTGGCGGAGCTCGTCGCCGATCCGGTCGATCTGGCGAAGGCGCTGCCCGTCGTGGGGGCGAAACACGAGCAGATCGCGCTGCCGGAAGACCTGTTCGGGGCGTCCCGGAAAAACTCCGCCGGCCTCGACCTGTCGAACGAGGCGACGCTCGCGGAACTCGGCGAGACGCTGCGCGCGGGCGTGGCGACCGACTGGTCGGCGGTTCCGCTGCTCGCGGATGGCGAGGGCGCGGGCGAGGCGCGCGAGGTGCGCAATCCGGGCGACCGCCGGGATATCGTCGGCCGGGTGGTCGAGACGTCGGATGCGGACGTCTCGCGCGCGGTCTCCCTCGCTGCCGGGGCGGCGCAGGAATGGGCGCGGGAGCCGGTCACCGAGCGCGCAGCGGCGCTCGAACGCGCCGCCGACATCATGCAGGCGCGCATGCCGGCCCTGCTCGGGCTCATCGCCCGCGAGGCGGGAAAATCCCTGCCCAACGCCATCGCGGAGGTGCGCGAGGCGATCGATTTTCTGCGCTACTATGCCGAACGGGCGCGCGCGACGCTCACGCCCGCCCATGCGCCGATCGGCCCCGTCGTCTGCATCAGCCCGTGGAACTTCCCGCTCGCCATCTTCACCGGCCAGATCGCGGCGGCGCTCGTCGCGGGCAATCCGGTGCTGGCGAAGCCGGCGGAAGAGACGCCGCTGATCGCGGCCGAGGGCGTGCGCATCCTGCACGCGGCCGGCGTGCCGCGCGGCGCGCTCCAGCTGCTGCCCGGCGACGGGCGCGTGGGGGCGGCGCTCGTCGCGGCCCCCGAAGTCCAGGGCGTGATGTTCACCGGCTCCACCGAGGTGGCGCGGCTCATCCAGAAGACGTTGGCCGGCCGGCTGTCGGCGAGGGGCAAGCCCGTCCCGCTGATCGCGGAGACGGGCGGGCAGAACGCGCTCATCGTGGATTCGTCCGCGCTCGCCGAGCAGGTCGTCGCCGACGTCATCGTCTCCGCCTTCGACAGCGCCGGCCAGCGCTGCTCGGCGCTGCGCGTGCTCTTCCTGCAGGAGGAGATCGCCGAGCGCACGCTCGCGATGCTGAAGGGGGCACTGCACGAGCTCTCCATCGGCCGCACGGACCGGCTCGCCGTCGATGTCGGCCCGGTCATCACCGAGGAGGCGAAGGAGACCATCGCGGCGCATGTCGAGAAGATGCGCGGCCTCGGCGCTTCCATCGAGCAGATCCATCCCGCCGGCGAGACCCGGCACGGCACGTTCGTGCCGCCGACCATCATCGAGATCGACTCGCTCGCGCAGCTGACGCGCGAGGTGTTCGGGCCCGTGCTGCATGTCGTCCGCTACCGGCGCGAGGAGATCGATGCGGTGATCGACGCCATCAACGCCACCGGCTACGGCCTCACCTTCGGCCTGCACACGCGCCTCGACGAGACCATCGCCCATGTCACGTCCCGGGTGGAGGCGGGCAATCTCTACGTCAACCGCAACATCATCGGCGCGGTCGTCGGCGTGCAGCCGTTCGGCGGACGCGGGCTGTCGGGCACCGGGCCGAAGGCGGGCGGGCCGCTCTATCTCGGGCGCCTCGTCGCCACGCCGCCGGACCTGCCCCGGGACGGCGCCCCGCCTCCCGACCCGGCGCTGGCCGATTTCGCCGGCTGGCTGGAGGCGCAAGGCGCGGCCGGGGAAGCCGCGGCGGCGCGGCACGCAGGCGGCCGCTCGCTTGTCGGGCTCGCGCGCGAGCTGCCGGGGCCGGTGGGCGAGCGCAACCTCTATGCGCTGCGCCCGCGCGGACGGGTTCTGGTTCTTCCTCAGACGCGCGCGGGCTTCATCCGCCAACTGGCGGCGGCCCTCGCCACCGGCAACAGCGTCGTGGCGGATGCGGCGAGCGGGCTGGAGAGCGGCTTTCCGGACCTGCCCGCGAGCGTGCGCGCGCGGCTCACCTGGTCACGCGACCTGCCGGCAGCAGGCCCCTATGCGGGCGCGCTGATCGAAGGGGACGGCGCGCGCACCCGCGCGGTTGCCGGGGCCATCGCGGCGCTGCCGGGGCCGCTCTTTCCCGTGCAGGCCGCCGCCAGCGAGGCGCTGGCGGCCGATCCCGACGCGTATTGCCTCGACTGGCTGGCGGAGGAAGTGTCGACCTCGATCAACACCACTGCCGCCGGCGGCAACGCCACGCTGATGGCCATCGGCTGAGGCGGAATGTCGCCGTCCATCATCAACAGCTCGGGCCACGCCCCCCGGCCCGCCGCCGTCGGGCGCGGCTCTGACAGCCATGCGGGTGGCTTCCTCTCGCGAACAGGCGCGATAGCATTCGGTGTCGATATTCATGTATTCATGGTGTTCATCGACATATAAAGTTTTATTAACTTGCGCATTATAATAATTATAAACAATATTATTGATGGCATGTTGCAGACATGCACTATTTGATCGGGGTTGGAAGCGATATCTTTCGTCCAAATCAACTGGATGAAAGTATGCAGCCATGAGCATGGTATCGGGACCGGTGTCCGCACCGGGGATCGGCAGGCGGGTATTGTTGATGACGGCCAGCCTGCTTGCGCTGACTTCCCACGCGCTGGCGCAGCAGGCCGGCGATACCCGGCAGAACGGCGCGAATGCCGTCGTTCTCGATACCGTCGTCGTCGAGGGCACGGCCGAAACGGCGACCGGCCCGGTCGACGGCTACATCGCCCGCCGCTCGGCGACGGGCACGAAAACCGACACCCCGCTGATTGAGACGCCGCGCTCCATCAGTATCATCCCGCGCCAGCAGATCGTCGACCAGGGCGCGCAGAGCGTCTCGCAGGCCCTGCGCTATTCGGCCGGCATCGTCTCGGAAACGCGCCCCACCAACGGCCGCTACGACAGCATCTTCCTGCGCGGTTTCGGCGGCGGCGGCACGCAGGCGGCCTACATCAATTTTCTCGACGGGCTGAAACTGCCGCGCGGCATTTCCTATGCCATCCCGTCCATCGAAGTCTACGGGCTGGAGCGCATCGAAATCCTGCGCGGCCCGGCCTCGGTCCTGTTCGGCCAGGTGAGCCCGGGCGGCATCGTCAACCAGATCAGCAAGCGCCCGCAATCCACGCCGCACGGGGAGATCCAGCTGCAGGGCGGCACGTGGAACCGCCTGCAGGGCGCCTTCGACATCGGCGGGCCGGTCGATCCGCAGAAGACGCTGCTCTACCGCATCGTCGGGCTCGCGCGCCAGGCGGACACGCAGGTGGACCACACCAAGGAAGAGCGCATCTTCATCGCCCCCTCGCTGACATGGCAGCCGACGGCGGATACGTCGCTGACGATCCTCTCCAGCTACCAGCGCGATCCCGAGACGGGTTTCTACGGCGGCCTGCCGGCGCTCGGCACCCGGCTGCCCAACCCTTATGGCCGCATGGGCAGTTCGTTCTTCCCAGGCGATCCGATTTTCGAGGGCTTCAGCCGCGACACGGCCCAGATCGGCTATCAGTTCTCGCATCGCGTCAACGACACGTGGACGGTGCGCCAGAACGCGCGCTTCCAGCATATCGAATCCACCTTCAAGACCCTGTCGTCCCTCGGCCTTGCCGCGGACCAGCGCAACATCAACCGGCGTCCGACCTATTCGCGCGAGCGCTCGAACAGCGTCGTCATCGACAACCAGGTCGAGGCGCGCTTCGAGACCGGCGCGCTGAGCCACACCGCGCTGTTCGGTCTCGATTACCAATACGGCTGGGCCAACCGGTCGCTGGGCAGCGGCGGCACGGCGCGGACGCTCGACTTCACCCGGCCGATCTATTACCAGCCGTTCACGCCGCCGCCGCTCGCCTATACCGACCGGGAGCAGAACCAGCTCGGCCTCTACGCGCAGGACCAGATCCGGCTCGGCAAGTGGGCCTTCCTGGTGGGCGTGCGTCAGGACTGGGTGGAAACGCGCCAGAGGGCGCAGGCGAACCCCGAAAGTTCCACTTTCAACCGCACGAAGGAAACGGACGACGCCTTCAGCGGCAATGCCGGCGTCGTCTACCTGTTCGACAACGGCCTTGCGCCCTACGCCAGCTTCTCGACCTCGTTCGAGCCGGTGAGCGGCACGGATTTTCAGGGCAACACGTTCGACCCCTCCGAGGGCGAGCAATACGAGATCGGCCTGAAGTACCAGCCGACCGGCCGCAACAGCTTCATCCGGCTCTCGGCCTTCAACCTGACGCAGACGAACGTGCTGACGTCGGACCCCGTCAACCCCACCTTCAGCGTGCAGACCGGCGAAATCCGCTCGCGCGGCTTCGAGGCCGAGGTGCGCGCCAATCTCTTCGAAGGGCTCGATCTGATCGGCGCCTACACGTTCATCGACGCCAAGATCACCAAGGACAACAACGTCAACACGCTCGGGCGCACGCCGGTGGGCGTGCCCAAGCACATGGCCTCGCTCTGGGGCCATTACACGGTGTCGCAGGGCGCGCTGCGCGGCCTCTCGTTCGGCGCCGGCGTGCGCTACATCGGCGTGACGCCGGGCGACAGCACGGGATGGTTCAACGTGGCCGGCTATCCGCCGGTGCGCGCCACCGTGCCGGCCTATACGCTCGTCGACGCGGTGATCTCCTACGACCTCGGCGCGCGGTTCGACGAGCTGAAGGGCTTCAACCTGGCGGTCAACGCCAACAATCTGTTCGACAAGGAATACATCTCGGGCTGCTACGCCGTGAACAACGGCTGCGTCTACGGCCCGCGGCGCACCATCCTCGGCACCCTGTCCTACCGCTGGTAGGACGAGGGCACCGGCAAGGGCCGCCGGCGGTTACGCCGGCACCTCCTGACCCAGCGGTGGCAGGCCGCAGGCAACGAAGAAGACCGATAACGACGCATTGAAGGCGCTCCGTTTGAGGTTGCGCGACGTCTCGGACAGGGTAAGGATTTCGCACGCAATCTTATTGACCTCGCGCATGTCGAGCGGCCGGCTGGTGCCGGGATCGACAATAACGTGTAGATTTTTATGAATATTTTCCATCTTTTTCAGGTTCTGGCGAAGCTTTGCGACGGCTGTCGTGATCGGCTGTTCATGCTGCGTGCTATCCGAAGCAGCGACTTTTTGAGCTGAAGGCTCATGCGCTATTTCGGGAGCCGCCCCGTCCGGCCTATGTTCGGAGTCCGGGGCTGCTTTTGCGGTGAGATCGTGGAGGCTTTCGCGGGTATCCGAAATGCATTGTTGAACGTGCTGGCCGAGAGTCCAACGCAAGTCATCCCGGATCTTTTTATTGGCCTGGCCGTCGCGGATCCAGGAAACGATCCTGCCGAACAGGTCCGCAAGCCAGTTGCCGCTCGTTCTCGCCATGAGATTGCCCTCCACGACACCCGCGCTGGCGTCGGCAAGGGCGGCGAAGGCGTATCCCTTGCCCGCGACGTCGTTGGCGACCGTTTGAAACAGCTTCAGCTTGGACTCGTGATCGGGGACGGACGTTTCGGAAGAGGCATAGGCTCCGAACGAACCCTGCGGCGGAGAGATACGGACGGCGGAAATCGATTCAGACATGATAATCCTCACTCAATCAATAGGAAAAGAAATAAAATTCGGAGGAAGGAGTGTTTTATTGCAGTTAATAGATTCTTATAATATGCAATTAATCTTTATATCGAATACTTTTTATGAAATGATGCATTTCATTTATAAATGGAAGCCTATTTTTTGAAAAAATATACGCAATGTTGCCAATATATACCCCGGCAATTATGTCCTAAATAAGGTGCGGTCACGTATCCCGGCCCCTGGGCCGGGCGGTGCACGGCCGAAAATGTCTCACTGAAATCTGATGTATCAGATGTTGACAGATCACATATCAGCGGGTAACCATCATGCCAAGAACACGTGCTGAGGGGGATGCGATGGGCAGGACGGCCAATTCGGTGCAGGAAGACGAACTGCGCGTTCTGGAGCCCATCAAGCTGAAGAGCCTGCGCGAGCACGTCCATGACGAGCTGCGCCAGGCGATCATCTCCGGGCGGTTGAAGCTCGGCTCCCGCCTTAACGAACGCAAGCTCGCCGCCGATCTCGGCACCAGCACGAGCCCCCTGAAGGAGGCCCTCCGGCAGCTCGAAAGCGAGGGGCTCGTGCGTACGGAGGCGCGGCGCGGCACCTTCGTCACGTTCTCCCCCCGGCAGGCGGAGGAAATGACGCTGGCGCGTGCGGCGCTGGAGAGCATCATCGCGCGCCAGGCTGCCAAGCACGGCGGCGAGGAAGCCTTCGACAGGCTGCGCGCCCTGATCGAGGAGATGCGCGCGGCCGTGGAATCGGGGCAGGTGCACGTGCTCATCGAGCTCAACGAGGCGTTCCATGACACGATCCACGACGCCTCGGGCTGCGAATACCTGCGTCGGCTGCAGAGCTCCCAGCGCATGTACGACCACGCGGCGCGGGTTGCCGTTCTCGCCCGCCCGCACGTGCAGCGCACCTCGTTCCACGAGCACGAGGCGATCATGCGCGCCATCACGGCACGGGACGAGGATCTCGCCGAACGGCTGATGCGCGAGCACATCGTCAAGGCGGGCACCACGCACATAAAGCTGGTCTTCTGACCGGCACACGGGGAGAGGCACGATGGATTTCGAGGCATATCGCCGGGTGCTGCACGGTATCTCGGGGGTGCATGTGACCGCCTATGACGACGGCGGCGGGATCGATCCGGCGCTGACGGGCCGCATCGTGGCGGATATCGCCGCGGCCGGCGTGCACAACATCGTCTCCGGCGGCAACACCGGCGAGTTCTTCAGCCTGACGGCCGACGAGGTGATCAGCCTGCAGGCGATCGCTGTCGCCGCCGTCGACGGGCGCGCCGCGGTGACGGCCGCCGCCGGCCGTTCGGTGCGGGAAGCGGTCACTGTGGCGCGCGCCGCCCGGGCCGAAGGCGCCGATGGCGTGATGGTGCACCATCCGCTCGATCCCTTCGCCGCCCCCCATGCGCAGGTCGACTACTTCATCGCCATCGCCGAGGCGGTCGAGATGCCGGTGGTGGCCTATGTCCGCTCCGATCTCATCCCGCTCGACGACATGGTGCGGCTGGCGATGCATCCGCGCATCGCGGGTGTCAAGTTCGCGTCCACCAACACGATGCTCTTCGCCGATTGCGTCCGCGCCACCCGGGGAACCGGGGCGACCTGGATCTGCGGGCTCGCGGAAAGCTGGGCGCTGCCGTTCTATGCGCTCGGTGGCAGGGGCTTCACGTCGGGTCTCGTCAACGTCGCGCCCGAGCGCTCGCTCGCCGTCTGGCGGGCGCTGGAGGCGGGCGACTTCGCCCGCGCGCGCTACCTCGTCGACAGCATCGCCGCCTTCGAGAGCATGCGCACGAAATATCGCAACGGCGCCAACGTCACCGTGGTCAAGGAGGCGCTGCAACTGCGCGGCCATGCCGTGGGACCCGTGCGCCTGCCCGGTCTGCCCGCGCTGGAGGAGGCCGACCGGCAGGCGCTCGCCACCATTCTCGCACAATGGGAGGGCGACGAAGACGCCTGACAGGAAATCCCGGCCGTCAGGGAAAGAAGTGGCCGGTTCAAGCAACGGTACAGGGAGGTAACATCATGACATACGAACTTTCACGCCGCCATCTGCTCGCGGGCGCCGGTCTTGCCGCCGGCGCGGGGCTTGCCGGCCTCATGCCGGCGCGCGGGGCCCTGGCGCAGGCGGCGAAGCTGCCGTCCGCGCCCGTCGCTCTCAACGTCATCGACGTCGCGGGCAATCTGGCGCTCACGCAGCCGATCTTCGACAACTTCGCCGCCGAGAACCGCAACCTGGTCTCGCGCTTCACCTTCAACAAGGCGCCCGCGCCGGAACTGCCCGGCAAGATCAAGGCCCAGCAGCGCGCCAACCGGGTCGATATCGATCTCATCATCAGCGGCACCGATGCCCTTTCGGCGGGGCTGGCGGACGACCTGTGGGTCGACATCGTCGGCCTGCCGGAGAACGGGCTGCCCGATCTGGAGCAGATCCTGCTCGAACCCGCTTGGCGCATGCAGGGCCTCTCCGGAGGCAAGGGCGTGATCGTATCCTACTATCCCTCCGGCCCGCTGCTGCAATACAGCCCGGCGCGCGTGGCGAAAGTCCCGACCACCGCGGAGGAGCTGCTGGCATGGGCGAAGGAAAATCCGAACAGGTTCCTCTATGCCCGCCCGGCCAATTCCGGGCCCGGACGCACGTTCCTGATGGGTCTGCCGTATCTGCTGGGCGATTCCGACCCCAAGGACCCGGCGAACGGCTGGAGCAAGACCTGGGACTATCTCAAGGAACTGCATCAATACATCGAATACTATCCCGCCGGCACCGGCGCGCTGATGAAGGAATTCGGCGAGGGCACGCGGGACATGACGGTCACGACGACCGGCTGGGACATCAATCCGCGCGCGCTCGGCGTCGTGCCGAAGGATGCGGCGGTCGGCAAGCTCGACGGCTTCCACTGGGTGGCTGACGCGCATTACTTCGCCATTCCCAAGGGGGTGCCGGAGGAGAAGATCGCGGTTCTGCTGGCGTTCATCAACTTCGCGCTCCAGCCCGAGCAGCAGGCCTATTCCTACGATGCCGGCTATTTCTATCCGGGTCCTGCGGTCAAGAACGTGACGCTCGACATGGCGCCCAAGGAAAGCCAGGACATCATCGCCGAGTTCGGCCGGCCCGAATACGAGGACTGGATCGCCAACAATCCGATCGAGCTGCCGCTCGAACCGAACGCCCTCGTCACCGCCTTCCGCCGTTGGGATGAAACGGTCGCGGGCTCGTGACCGCACCCCTCACGTCATGCTCTGCGGGCGGGATATCGCCCGCAGCGGCAGCGCCCAGTTTCACGCTCTCAAAACGGGATGTCGGCATGCCGCTCATGTCCACGACCTTCAATGAACTGCGGCTGGAACGCATGAGCCGTTCCTTCGGCAATTTCAACGCCCTGCACGAGATCAGCCTCGCCATCGGCAAGGGTGAGTTCGTCGCCCTTCTCGGCCCGTCCGGCTGCGGCAAGTCCACGGCGCTCAACTGCATCGCCGGGTTGCTGAATACCACCGGCGGCGGCATCTATCTCGACGACAAGCGCATCGACCAGCTCAAGCCCGAGGATCGCGGCTTCGGGATGGTGTTCCAGAACTATGCCCTGTTTCCGCATATGACCGTGCGCCAGAACGTCGGCTTCGGGCTGAGGATGCGCGGCCTGCCGCGCGCCGAGATCGAACGGCGCGCGAACGAGGCGCTGGCGCTCGTGCGCCTGACGGGGCAGGGCGACAAGTTGCCGGGCCAGCTTTCGGGCGGCCAGCAGCAGCGCGTGGCCATTGCCCGCGCCATCGTCATCGAGCCGCCGCTGGTGCTGATGGACGAGCCGCTGTCCAACCTCGACGCCAAGCTGCGCCTGGAAATGCGCGCCGAAATCCGGCGCATCCACAACCAGCTCGGCGCGACCACCATCTACGTCACCCACGACCAGGACGAGGCGCTGTCGCTCGCCGACCGGATCGTCGTCCTGCGCGACGGATCGATCCGGCAGGTGGGGAAGCCGCGCGAGCTCTACGAGAGCCCGCGTTATCTCGATGTCGCCGAGTTCCTCGGCTTCCGTAACCGCGTCGCGGGCAAGGTCGTGCGCATCGAGAACGGATCGGCGACCGTCGCCGTCCCCGGCGGCGAGCTCACCGGCCGGGCGATGGATGCGCTGGCACCGGGCGACACCGCGGTTCTCGCCGCGCGCGGCGACGATGTCGTGGAGAGTTCATCGGGACCCAACGCCATCCCCGCAACCGTCGAGACCATCGAGTATCGCGGCCGCGAGTATGTCGGCACCGCACGGGCCGATGGGGGCTTGGAACTCATCTTCCACGGGCTGCACAACACCCGGCCCAACAGCCGGGTGGCGCTCGGGATCGACGCCGGCCGGGCCCTCGTCTTCAAGGGGGAGCAGTGAGCCATGGCCAATGCGATGACCGTGACGGAGCGACAGCGGCCGGCGCTCGCGCCCGGGCTGCGCCAGCGCCTCGCCAACCGCGGGATCGACGGCGTGACGCTGCTGATGCTGCCCGCACTCCTCTTCGTTCTGGGCGTCTTCGTCTATCCGTTTCTGTACGGGCTCGTTCTGTCCTTCAATCCTCTGGAGAGCGAGGATGCGTTGGCGAACTACCGCAAGTTCTTTTCCGATCCCTATCTCTACAGGACGATCGGTGCGACGCTCTGGCTCGCCGTGCCGGTCACGGTGCTCAGTGTGCTCTTCGCGGTACCGGTCGCCATGCGCGTGCGGCTGATGGAGCGGCAGCGGATTCTGACCACCATTCTCGTCCTGCCGATCACGCTCGGCACGGTGCTGGTGGCGGAGGGGCTGCTCAACTACCTGGGGCCGCAGGGCTGGTTCAACCGGACACTCGTCACGATCGGGCTCATCGAGGCGCCGCTGCGGCTCACCAACAATTACTGGGGCGTGTTCGCGTCGCTGGTGATCACGGTGTTTCCGTTCACCTTCCTGTTGACGCTCTCCTATGTCACCGGCATCGACCCGGCGCTGGAGCGGGCGGCGGCGACGCACGGCGCGAGCAGCTGGCAGCGCTTCCGCTACGTGATGCTGCCGCTGCTGGTGCCCGGCCTCGTGGTCGCGTCCTGTCTCACCTTCGTGCAGGCCTTCGCCGTTTTCCCCTCGGCCGTGCTGCTCGGCGCGCCCTCCGGCCCGACGCGCGTCATCTCGATCGCGGCGGCCCAGGCGGCATTCGAGCAATACGACGACCCCATGGCCTCGGCCATCGCGATGATCATGGCGGTGGTGCAGCTTGCCGTCGTCGCCGCGCTGCTCGGCGTCCGGTCCCTGTTCTATCGCGGCTCCACGGCGGGCGGGAAAGGCTGAAACATGATCCGCGACACTTCCGCATTCTCGAAGCTCTGGATCACCGCCGTGTGGGCGGTGACGGGGTTCTTCGTCCTCAACGTCATCGCCGTCATCGTCGCGGTGGTGGTGTCCTCCTTCGGCACGCGCTGGCTCGGCACATGGCTGCCCGACGGCCTCACGACCCGCTGGTATGCCGCCGCCTGGGCGGAGTTCCAGCTCGACCACGTGCTGCTCGTCACCTTCCAGGTCGTGTTCGCGGTGGTGCTCTTCTCGGGGCTCCTCGGCGTCACGGCGGCCTATGCCATGGCGCGACGCGACTTTCCGGGCAAGAAGATCGTTCTGCTGATCTTCCTGCTGCCGCTGCTCGTGCCGCCGATCACCTTCGGCATTCCGCTCGCCACCGTGCTCTACAAGGCGGGCGTCGGCGGCACCTTCTGGGGCGTCGTGCTGGCCAACCTCGTGCCGACCGTGCCGTTCGTCATCCTGGTCATGATCCCCTTCATCGAGCAGATCGACCCGAAGGTGGAGGCGGCGGCGCGCGTCTTCGGCGCGGGCACGTTCCAGCTCTTCCGCCATGTGCTGCTGCCGATGCTGCTGCCGGGTATTCTGGCTGCGATGCTGCTCGTGCTCGTGCGCACCATCGCCATGTTCGAACTGACCTTCCTGACCGCCGGCCCGACCAGCCAGACCCTCGTCGTGGCGCTCTACTACTCGGTATTCGCGGCCGGCGTGCGTTCGGTCCACTCGATCGACGCCATGGCGGTGATCTACATGGTGACGTCCCTGGTCTGGCTGCTGATCGCCCTGCGCTTCGTCAATCCGACACAGATCGTCGCTCGCAGCCGGCAGGCGTCGGCTCACTGATGCCGACGGTCAATGAGGAGGCCACGTGATGGGACCGTTCCGCTGCATCGCCGATCTGCGCGGAGGCCTGCTCGAAAGTCCGGTCTGGGACGAGCGGCGGGAGATGCTTTTCGTCTGCGATATCCCCGGCCGCGAGGTGATCGAGATCGATCTTGCGCAGGGCGTGCGCCGCCGCTGGCCGTTCGAGGCGGAGGTCGTCGCGCTGGGGCTTGGCGAGAGCGGCGATCTCGTCGTCGCACTGGCGCGCGAGGTCGTGGTGTTCGACCCGGAGACCGGCCGTCGCCGCAGCCTGTGGAACGGCTATGACGAGCCCGCCACCTCGCGGCTCAACGACGGCAAGGTGGGACCCGACGGGGCGTTCTGGATCGGCGGCGTGGACACGCGTGCGGCGCGCGAGCCGATCAGCCGGCTCTACCGGATCGACGCGGCGGGTTCCGCCACGGTGGCGGCGGAAGGGTTCGCGGTGTCCAACGGGCTGGCGTGGTCCGCCGACGGGCGCGTCATGTATCACTCCGACTCGCGCGGTTCTTCCTCGGATGGCCCCTGGATCAATCGCTACGATTTCGATCCCGCGACGGGCAGGGCGAGCGGCCGCACGCGGTTTCGCGATCTCGACGAGGCGACGGGACGTCCCGACGGTGGCGCGACCGACGTCGATGGCGACTACTGGAGCGCCGGCGTGTCGGCGGGCGTGCTCAATCGTTTCGCGCCGGACGGCCGGCTGCGCGAGAGCCACCGCGTGCCGGTGCCGGCGCCGACCATGCCCTGCTTCTGCGGCGAGGGCTTGCGCCAGCTCGCCGTCACCTCGCACCGCCAGATCGACGCCGGGAAGCTTGCCGAGACGCCTCTGTCCGGCGGCGTCTTCCTGGCCGATGCGCCCGTTGCCGGCACGCCGGTCGCCCGGATGAAGGGAGTTTGAGATGGCGAAACACGTTCTCCTGACAGGCGCCTCGGGCACGCTGGGCCGCCTTCTCGCGCACCGCCTGTCGGCGGCGGGCTACCGGCTGCGCCTGTCGGACATCAAGCCCTTTCCCGATCCGTTGCCGCAGCGCGCGGCCTTCGTCGCGGCCGATCTCACTGAACGGGTGGCCGTCGAGGCGCTGGCGGCGGGGACGGACGTGATCGTGCATCTGGGAGGGATCAGCGTCGAGGACGCTTTCCGGCCGATCGTCGACGCCAATATCATCGGCCTCACCCATGTGTTCGAGGCCGCGCGCCAGGGCGGGCAGCGCGTCGTCTTCGCGAGTTCCAACCACGCGATCGGCTTTTATCCGCGCGGGCAGCGGCTCGATGCGCGCGCGCCGATGCGCCCGGACGGTTACTACGGACTGTCCAAGGCGTACGGCGAGCTGCTCGGCCGGATGATGTACGACAAGCACGGTCTCGAAAGCGTGCATGTGCGGATCGGATCCTGCCTCGCCGCGCCGACCGAGGCGCGTCACCTGTCGACCTGGCTCTCCCACGACGATTTCGAGCGGCTGGTCGTGGCGGCCATCGAGGCACCGCAGACGGGCCACGCGGTGGTCTGGGGCGTGTCGGCCAATGCCGATTCGTGGTGGGCCGGGGACGATGCGGCGCGTATCGGCTACACGCCGCAGGACGATGCCAGCCGCTTCGCTCCGCTGCCGGAGCCGGGCGATGCGGTCGCCCGGCGCTTCCAGGGCGGCGTCTTCGCGGCTGACGGCTATACGCGCGGCGATCGGGGCGACGCATGACGCTCACGCTGGACAAGCACGGCTACCGGCTGCGGATCGCTCCCCGCCACGGCGCGGCCATCCTGTCGGCCGACTGGACGACGCCCGGCCGCCCGTCCGTGCCGCTGCTCGCACCGCTCGCCGATGCCGCCGGTTTAAGGGCCGGCTGCTTCGTGATGGCGCCTTTCGCCAATCGCATCAACCGGGGCCGCTTCGCCTTCAGGGGACAGCGCTTCCGGCTGCCCATCAACCTCCCGGAAGAGGACATGGCGATCCACGGATTCTCCAGGGATCGGCCGTGGGAGGTGACACTGCAGACCCCGGACGAAGTCCACCTGCAGCAGGACTTCGCCGATGACGGCAACCCCTATCGCTACCGCGCGGCGCAGGAGATCCGGCTGTCGCCGGGGACGATCCGCATCCATCTCGCCGTCCGCAACGACGGGAGCGAGGCCATGCCCTTCGGCATCGGCCTGCACCCGTGGTTCGCGAAAACGGCACGGGCCACGCTGTCCCTTGACGCCGCCGGCGTCCATGGTCGGGATGCGCGCGGGCTGCCGGTCGCGCCACTCGCGGCGGTTCCCCACTTCACGCCGGCCGCGCCCGCCCGGCTGGGGCAGCTCGCCCGCTTCGACAACTGCCTTGCCGGCTGGTGGCCACGCACGGCCTTCATCGCATGGCCGGAACACTGGACGGGGTTGAGGCTCGCAGCCGAGGGCGCGTTCCGGCATCTGCATGTCTTCGTGCCCGATGACCGCCCCGTCTTCTGCGCCGAACCCGTGAGTCACTTTCCGGACGCGGTCAACCGTCCGGAGCTGGGGCCGGAGGGCGCCATGGACGTTCTCCAGCCGGGCGAGACGCTGACTGGCGCCACGACGCTTGCTGCCGTCGCGCTCGCCGCCGAGCCGAACCCGAACGAGGTGCAGGAATGACCCGCAAGACATATGAGGAGCTGCGCTCGGCGCGGTGGATGGTTCCGGACGACCAGCGCAGCTTCGGCCACCGCTCCCGCACGATGCAGATGGGCTACGACCCGGTCGACTGGGAGGGCAGGCCCATCATCGCGGTCATCAACACCTGGTCCGATGCCCAGCCCTGCCACATGCACTTCAAGGACCGCGTGGAATGGGTCAAGCGCGGCATCCTGCAGGCGGGCGGCTTTCCGATGGAGTTGCCGGCGCTGTCGCTGTCGGAGAATTTCGTCAAGCCGACGACCATGCTCTACCGCAACATGCTGGCGATGGAGACGGAGGAACTGCTGCGCTCCCACCCCATCGACGGCGCGGTGCTGATGGGCGGCTGCGACAAGACGACCCCCGGCCTCGTCATGGGCGCGACGACCATGGGCCTGCCGTTCATCTTCCTGCCGGCGGGGCCGATGCTGCGCGGCAACTACGCCGGCCAGTACCTCGGCTCCGGCACCGACGGGTTCAAGTATTGGAACGAGCGCCGCGCCGGCACGATCACCAAGGAGGAATGGCAGGGCATCGAGGGCGGCATCGCCCGCAGCTACGGCCATTGCATGACCATGGGAACGGCGAGCACCATGACGGCGATTGCCGAGGCGATGGGGCTTACCCTGCCCGGCGCCTCGTCCATTCCCGCCGCCGACGCCAACCACCAGCGCATGTCTACCCAGTGCGGGCGGCGCATCGTCGAGATGGTCTGGGAAGACCTGACGCCCGACAGGATCATCACGCCCGCCGCGGTCACCAACGCGGTGACGGTCGCCATGGCCACGGGCTGCTCGACCAACGCCATCATCCACCTGATCGCCATGGCGCGCCGCGCCGGCGTGCCGCTGGAACTCGACGATCTCGACCGGATCGGCCGCACCACGCCGGTCATCGCCAACATCCGCCCCTCGGGCACGACCTATCTGATGGAGGATTTCTACTACGCCGGGGGCTTGCGCGCGCTGATGAAGCAGCTCGCCGGCAAGCTCGATCCCTCCGCCATCACCGTCACCGGCAAGCCGCTGACCGATGGTCTCGACGGAGCGAAGATCTGGAACGAGGACGTCATCCGCCCGCTCACCGATCCGGTCTATCACGAAGGGTCGCTCGCCGTGCTCAAGGGCAACCTCTGCCCGGACGGGGCGGTCATCAAGCCGGCGGCCTGCGATCCGAAATTCCATCGCCACCGCGGCCCGGCGCTGGTCGCGGACAGCTATCCGGAACTGAAGACCATCATCGACGACCCGGATTATCCCATGACCCCGGATACGGTGCTCGTACTGCGCAACGCCGGGCCGCAGGGCGGGCCGGGCATGCCCGAATGGGGCATGATCCCGATCCCCAAGGCGCTGCTCAAGCTCGGACTCAGGGACATGGTGCGCATTTCGGACGCGCGCATGTCGGGCACCTCGTTCGGCGCCTGCGTCCTGCATGTCGCGCCGGAATCATTCGTCGGCGGCCCGCTGGCGCTGCTGCGCACCGGCGACATGATCGAACTCGACATCCCCGCGCGCCGGCTCGACATGCTGGTGAGCGACGACGAACTCGCCCGCCGCCGCGCGGCATGGGTCACGCCGAAACCCCGCTACGAGCGCGGCTACGGCTACATGTTCTCCAAACACATCGAACAGGCCGACAAGGGCTGCGATTTCGACTTCCTGCACACCGACTTCGGCCGGCCGGTGGAGGAGCCGGCAATCTACTGACGGGAGCGCAACCGGCGGGAACACGCCGCCGGCGCCGTCCTTAACCGAAAAGAGAAGCAGATGACCGATTACATCCTTTCCGACGATACGCGTGCCAGGCTGGCGAAGGTCTCCACGGCGTCGATCGCCACCGCGCTCTACAAGCGGGGGCTGCGCGGCCAGTTCATCCAGGGCGTGTCTCCCGTGCACTGGAAGGGAATCAACATGGTGGGGCAGGCCTTCACCCTGCGCTACATTCCCGCGCGGGAAGACCGCAACCCGATCGAGATCTTCCGCGATCCCGACCATCCGCAACGGGTCGCCGTCGAGACCTGCCCGCCGGGCTCGGTGCTGGTGATGGACAGCCGCAAGGACGCGAGAGCCGCCTCCGCGGGCTCGATCCTCGTGACGCGGCTTGCCGTGCGCGGCTGTGCCGGGGTGGTTTCGGACGGCGGGTTCCGGGACGCGGAGGGCATCGGCCGGCTGGACATGCCGGCCTACCACCGGCGTCCCTCGGCCCCCACGAACCTCACGCTGCACGAGGCGCTCGACATCAACGTGCCCATCTCCTGCGGCGATGCGCCGGTCTTCCCCGGTGACGTCGTGGTGGGCGACGGCGACGGCGTCATCGTGATCCCGGCCCATCTGGCGGAAGAGATCGCGGAGGAATGTACGGATATGGAAACGTTCGAGGATTTCGTGACGCAACGGGTGCAGGCGGGAGCCGCGGTCATCGGCCTCTATCCGCCCACCACGGAACGGGCGCTTGCGGAGTATGCCGAATGGCGCCGGAAGACGGGCCGCTGAAGCACTGCGACAGTATTCCGCATCGGCTTTCCCGGTGCGAGATGCAGCGGATTGGTTCATTGACATGGCGCATTATTAGATATAATAATTAAATACAATATTATTTATGATTAAATTTTATACAAATTGACCGGAAGAATGGCCTTCTCTCACGAAAAAGGCCGGAAAGGGAACGTCGGACGTCCGCCCGCCGGATTCGCGCCGCTGGTTCCGGGCGCGAAGGGCGAGCGCGTCCGGGCGGGACGGGACACATCGGCGGGAGGGGATATCTCGCCGGCCGCCGCGTGCAGCCGGCGTTTTCTCTTGCGGACGCATTTTGGTATTTGTTATCCCGTTATGAGTTGCAGCCGATCGAGCATGCTCATTTGGAGATCCGATGACCGCCAAGCTGGAGACCGCCAAGCTGGAGATTGAACCGGGCGTTCCGACCTACGCGGTATTGCGGGATCGTCTGCGCGCCGAGATCCTCTCCGGCAAGCTCCCCGCTGGCGCACGGCTGACGACGGCGTCCCTGGTGCAGCGGTTCGGCGTCAGCCAGATGCCGATACGGGAAGCGTTGCAGGCGCTGGAGGGGGAGGGGCTGATCGAGATCGCGCCCCACAAGGGCGCGGCCGTGCTGCCGCTCGATGCGACCCGTGTCCGCAACATCTATGATCTGCGGGGTGCGCTCGAGGCACTGCTGGTGCGGCTCGCCATTCCGAATTTGAGCAACCGCGCCATGGCGCAGATCGCGGCGACCCACCACCAGATGGTGGAGGCTGTCCGCAAGGGCGAGACGGCCCAATTGTTCGCCCTCAATCACCAGTTCCACGATCTGATCTATCGCCACGCCGACAACGACGAGGCGTTCAGCATGTACAACCGCTACGCCAGCCTGCTCAGCTCGCTGCGCGAGACCTATGGCTTCAGCGCCGGCAGGCTCGATCAGATGATGAAAGAGCATGGCGAGATCCTGGCCGCGTTGCAGGCGCAGGACGAGGCGCGCCTGACGAGCCTCACCGAGCGGCACTGCGAAGGCGCGAAGCTCGACATGCTGGATCTCATGCAGAACGAGGCGTATGGCCGCCGCGCCGCGCAGTCGAAACCTTCCCTCGAGCTGCCGGAAGTCGAGGCGTTCTGACGCGCCGCCGTCCGAAGGCATCCGGATCCGGCCGTTTCCCCGGCGTTTCATCCATACCGGCGATCGCGCGGGCGCGATGGTGCGTGCGCCTGTCCCGCGGTTGGCGAGCCCCAGCTCACGATCATGACGGAGCGGCGCCCTGCCAGGGGGCGCCCGACGGGCCTTTTATGGATAAGAAATGCGTTGTTGACAGCACGCAGGTGTTATATATAATTCAATACAATTTGATATAATGATCCGCCGCCCAACAGGACGGACTGGCTGCGCACGGTATGGCCGGGGGTGTCAGCCGTCGCCGGACATCGCTTGTTCGATCCGGCGGGATGAACGGATTTCAAGAATAACAGGGAGGAAATCACCATGTCTTTGGTGCGGCAACTGATACAATGTTCGGCGGCAGTCGCATTGGCTCTGATAACGGCTGTTGCGGCGCAATCCGGCGCGCAGGCGCAGGGGTATCCGCAGCGCGACATTACCTTCATCGTACCGTTCAACCCCGGCGGCGGGACGGACCCGATCTCCCGCTTCTTTTCCGCGGAGCTCGAAAAGGTACTGGACGTCAACATCAACGTGATCAACAAGCCCGGCGGCTCCGGGGCGATCGGCATAGGGCAGATCGTCACCTCGCCGCCCGACGGCTATACGATTGGTATTGCGACCAATTCCGCGCTCGCCTACCAGCCGCTCATCAACGACGGGCTGGCCTGGAAGACGCCGGACGACTACCAGCCGATCGTCAAGCTCGACGATCTGCCGGCCATTCTCGCCGTCCGCGCCGATGCGCCGTGGAATACCTTTGCCGACTTCATCGCCGACGTGAAGGCCAACCCCGGCAAGATCCGTCTGTCGAACTCCGGCGTCGGAACGCTGCCGGACCTGATTATCCAGCAGCTCAACAGGAACAGCGGCGTCAAGATCGCCAGCGTGCCCTTCACCGGGGGCAGCGGTGAAGCCGTGGTGGCATTGCTCGGCAAGCGCGTGGAAGGCTATATCGGCTACGGCGCGGCCGTCGTCGGACAGCTCCAGGCCGGTAATCTGAAAGTATTGGCGCATTTCCAGAAGGGGAATCTCGAGTATTTCCCGGATGCCGAATCCGTTATCGATGCGGGACATGAGGTCACGCTCAGCACCGGCAACTACGTCATCGCGCCCAAGGGCCTGCCGGAAGACGTGAAGACGAAGCTCGTCGACGCCGCCCAGCAGGTGGTCGGAAGCCCGGCATTTCTCGAATTCCTGAAAACGCAGGGCTTCGTTCTCGATCCGAAGCAGCCGGAAGAAGTGCGAGAAGAGCTGTCGGCCTATCAGAAGGATTTCGCTGATCTGATCGACTATATCGGCAAGCAGTGAGGCGATCCGGGATGACGACCACCACCCACCAGAAGCGCCATGCCTACATCGCTTTCGGAATCATCGGGCTCGTCTTCTCCGCCGGTTATCTGGCCGCGTCCTTCCAACTGCCCCTCGGGCGGTTGGATCGGCCCGGCGCAGGGGTCTTCCCGATTGTCGTCGGCGTGATCATGGCGGGAGCCAGCTTCGCCACGCTTTGGGAGGGCCTGCAGATGGGCGAGGCCGAACCCATCGACTTTCCCTCGGGCGTGAACCGCCGCCGCCTGTTCATTCTGGTTGCCCTGCTGTTCGGCTACGTCCTTGTCCTGCCGTGGCTCGGCCAGATCGCGACCGGCTTCGTCTTCAGCGCGCTGCTGATGCGCATCCTTTCCGAACTGAGTTGGCTGCGCATCGCGGTCTATTCGCTTGCGTTATCCGTGTCGATCGATTTCGTCTTTGCCCGGCTGCTGGCGGTGCCGCTGCCCGCGGGCATTTTCGGCTATTGATCGCGGCAGGAAGACAGCAATCCGGAAAGCAGCCGGAAGGTCGCGCACGGCGGCTGTCTCCTGTTGATATCGCTTCCGTCCATCCGCTGGTGCTTCGACCGAAAGCGCAGTCAGCTTAAGGGAAACGCCCCGTGACATCGATTGATGGAATCCTGTACGGCTTCACCGTCGTATTCACCTATCAGAACCTTCTGGCGGCATTTGCCGGCGCCTTCGCCGGTACGGCCATCGGCGTCCTGCCGGGGCTTGGCCCCACCGCCGGCATAGCGATGATCCTGCCGATCAGCTATTCCTTCTCCCCGACGACGGGCCTCATCATGATGGCCGGCATGTATTATGGCGCGATGTATGGTGGTTCGACGACCGCTATACTTGTGAACATGCCGGGCGAGGCGGGCTCGATCATGACGTGCGCCGACGGTTACCAGATGACGAAGAAGGGGCGCGGCGGGGCGGCGCTGACGATCGTCGCCGTCGGCTCTTTTGTCGGCGGAACCTTCGCCACGCTCGGCGTCATGCTGTTCGCCCCGCCGCTCGCCGATTTCACCATCGAATTCGGACCGATCGAATTCTTTGCCATCGCGGCGGGCGGCCTGCTGCTTTTCTCGCGCATTTCCGGCGGCACGCTGGCCGCCGGCATCTTTCCCATGGCGATCGGGCTCGTGCTCAGCACCGTCGGCCAGGAGGCCGTCAGCGGCCTCAACCGCTTCACCTTCGGCTTCAGCCAGCTCAGCCTCGGCATCGAGCTCGTGGCGGTTGTCGTCGGCGTCTACGGTATCGCCGAAATCATGACCGTGGTCGAATCCCCGCAGAAGCAGATGCGGCCGGCGACGGTGAGGATGCGCGAACTGTTGCCGACCCGGGAGGAATGGCGCCGGTCCGTGCCGCCTTTCGGCCGCGGCACGGTTGTCGGCTTCATCCTCGGCCTGCTGCCGGGGCCGCATACGACGCTGTCCAGCTTCGTGTCCTACCGGCTCGAGCAGGCGATGTCGAAATATCGCCGCGAGCTTGGAAGCGGCGCCGTCGAGGGCGTTGCCGGACCGGAGACGGCCAATAACGCCGCCGCCACCGCGACCATGGTGCCGCTGCTGGCGCTGGGCATTCCGTTCGGCGCGGTGACGGCGCTGATGCTGGCGGCCATGATGGTGCAGGGCGTCCAGCCCGGCCCGATGCTGATGGCCACGAATCCCGACATCTTCTGGGGACTGATCGCCTCGATGTATGCCGGCAATGTCATGCTGCTGCTGCTGAACGTGCCGATGGTCGGCATCTGGGTCAGCCTGCTGCGGGTTCCGCTGCACATCTTCCTGCCGGCGATCATTCTGCTGGCGATCATCGGTTCCTTCAGCGTCAACAACAACATTCTGGATGTCTTCGTTCTCGTCATTCTCGGCGTCTT
The DNA here is from genome assembly GCF_053570585.1 of Pseudochelatococcus sp. B33. NCBI lineage: Bacteria > Pseudomonadati > Pseudomonadota > Alphaproteobacteria > Hyphomicrobiales > Chelatococcaceae > Pseudochelatococcus > Pseudochelatococcus sp. B33. The sequence goes on from NZ_JBSEFH010000010.1 coordinate 93,377, forward strand.
CGGCTATGTGCTGAGAAAGTACGATTTCCAGCTTGCGCCACTCGTCATCGGTCTGGTGCTGGGCCCGCTGATCGAGAAGGATCTGCGTGAGGGCCTGTTCATGAGTCTCGGCGAGGTCTCGGCCTTCTGGACCAGCCCTGTCGCCCTCGTCATCTGGCTCCTCGTCCTCGTGACATTGCTGGCCGGCCCGGCACAGACCCTGCTGAGGCGCCTGAAAGCCGCATGGCTGCCCGGCCGGGAAACGGGTCGGAGCTAGAGCGTGTTCCGATCAGGCGGGATCGTCTGATCGATCAGAGTTTGCTCATCTCCAAAATCAGCGTTGAATCTGATTTGCGACACAAGGGAGTCCCCAAAATCCTAAATTGTCACCACAGCCTAACGCTCGAAATCCAGGATTGACGACTGGAAAAGCCTTTCCTTGCTCGGCGGCTTGTCGAAGTGGGCGCGGTAACTGCGGGAGAAATGACTCGCGCTGGAAAAGCCGCACGCGATGGCGACTTCAAGTATCGACAGAGCTGTATATCTCAAAAGAGCGCGTGCGTGGACAAGCCGCACATGCAGATAGTATTCGGCCGCCGTTTTCTTCAGATGGATGCCGAACAGCCGGTCCAGCTGGCGGGGCGATACGCCGGCCAGGGAAGCGAGTTCCTCCCGACTGGCGGGATTTTCGATCTGGCTTTCCATATATTCCAGCACGGAGAGCAGTTTCTGGTTGCTGATGCCGTATCGCTCGCGCAGAGGCATGCGCTGGGGGCCGCCCTCACGCACGCGCGAATAGACGAACCAGTCGCTGACATAGGCCGCGAGTATATGGCCGTGGTGCGATTTGATGACGGTGTGAATCATATCGAACGCCGCGACCCCGCCTCCGCAGGTAACGAAATTGCCGTCTATTTCATAGACCGTCTTTCTCAGATCGAGATCGGGGAATTCTTCGGAGAAGCCCTCGGCATATTCCCAGTGAATTGTGCATCGACGCCCCTTGAGGAGACCTGCGCGCGCCAGGAAATAGGGGCCGCCCGCAATGCCGCCGATCGTCGTTCCCCGGCGGGACAATCGCCTCAGCCATTCAATGACGGAAGCATCCGAAGCCTTCCGTATCGGCTTTCGTCCCCCGCACACGAAAATCATGTCGAGATCCAATTCGTCCCCCACACGGCCATCGGCGGGAATGGAGGCGCCGCTCGACGCAACCGAGGGCGCCCCGTCGAGAGAGATATTCAGCCACCGATAGAGTTGCCTGCCGGACAGGCGATTGGCCGCCCGCAGGGGCTCGACGGCCGAGGCATACGACAGCAACGTGAAATTCGGCAGGAGCAGGAAGCCGATGCGCCGCTCCGGATAAGCATCGACAGCCATTTTGGGAAAAGTGTCCATATAAGGCAATTTTCCTTCCATATCGGTCACGCCTGATCCCAACGCTCAACTAACATCAGTTCCAGGGAGCGCCGCAACCATGATGAATTGAAAGCATATTCTCATGCGGGCTTCCCGCCCAGAGGATTCTGGGCGGAGGTCCGGGCGCGCCTTCAGGCGATGGTTCAGGAGCCCCGGCGCCGTTCGCCGCCGCCGGGATGATTGAACGGTCGCTCAAGATAACAGCCGGTTGCGAAAAAGCCCGGGTCATTGAAGGGAGGAATTCATGCCGCATGGGGAAAAAGCTGAACCAATCGCCTGACGGGCGATCCGCGCCGTTTCCGGTTTCGCCGGCCGGGGAACGGCAATAGCTCCGGGGCGGCCGGCGGGCCGCCTGCCGACGGCGGAAAACAAGCTTCATTGAACCGGATGACCAGCACGGCAACCGGACAAAGCCGGGCCGCGCGGTCAGGCTCACACACGCCGCAGACCGGCGTGAACTGCGGGAGCGCGTCTCGCGCTTGCGTATCATCTCTCGATAAATCGGAGGAAATAATGCCACAGAACTCAGTGGAGGGGGTGCACGACGGCGCCGGGGCGCAGGATGTCATTGCGCTGGACAACGTCAAGATCGAGCGCGACGGCGCCACCACCTTCATCATTCTCAATCGGCCGGAAAAGCGGAACGCGATGAGTCCGCAACTGCACATGGACATGATCGAGGCGCTCGACTGGGCTGAAATGGACGATCAGACGAAGGTGGTCGTCATCACCGGCGCCGGTGGCAATTTCTGCGCCGGGCAAGACCTGAAGCTGTACTTTCGCGGCACGGATAACGATCCCAAGGCCCGCGTCCGTGCCCGGCGCGCCGCCCATACCTGGCGCTGGGATCGCCTGTCGACCTTTCCCAAGCCAACCATCGCCATGGTGCACGGTTACTGCTTCGGCGGCGGGTTCACGCCCGTCATCGCATGCGACTTCGCCATTGCTGCCGACGACGCGACCTTCGGCCTGTCCGAAGTGAACTGGGGCATCATCCCCGGCGGCCTCGTCGCCTGGGCCGTGACACAGGTGATGAACTACCGGGACGCGATCTACTATTCGGTCACCGGCGATCAGTTCACCGGCGCGCAAGCCGCTGCCATGAAGTTCGTCAATCGCTCGGTGCCGCTCGGAAGCCTGCGTGACGAGACGATTGCTCTCGCGCGCAAGCTTGAAGCGAAAAGCCCCGTGGCGGTGCGCTACACCAAGGAAGCGCTCCGCGTCGTCCGGAACATGACGAAGGATCAGGCGATGGACTATCTCGACGCCAAGAACGACTCCCTGAAGCACAGCGACCCCGAAGGAGGCCGTCAGAAGGCCTTGAGTCAGTTCCTGGACGAGAAGTCCTTCAAGCCGGGATTCGGCGAATTCAGACGCTGAGCCAGGCCAGGTGAAACAAAAGACGACTGAAACAAGAGACGACCCGCGCAAGGGCTAAGAAGCCCTTGCCGCAACAAGATCGCAGAAAAACACACAAGAATACACGTTCCGGAGGAGACGGGCATGTTTCATTTACGGTCATTCTGGAAAACCGGTCTGGCGCTTTGTGCGGGGCTTCTGTCAGCGAACGCCATGGCGGCTGACCAGGCGCTGATCGACGCGGCGAAGAAGGAGGGCGAAGTCACCTGGTACACGACGCAAATCATCGATCAGTTCGCACGGCCGGTATCAGAGGCGTTCGAGAAGAAATACGGCATCAGGGTCAACTACGTCAGGACGAATTCGACCGAAGCGACGCTGCGCATCATGAACGAGGGCAGGGCCAGCAGCACCCAGGCCGACGTCTTCGACGGCACCGGCGGCGTGAGCACGCTCAAGCGGGAAGGGCTCGTCGCCCAATGGGTACCCGAAGCCAGCAAGAGCCTGCCGCCGGAATACGTGGACAAGGAAGGCTACTGGGTCGCCACCAATCTTTACGCGATGACGCCGGGCTTCAATACCGAGCTGGTTGAAAAGGGAACCGAGCCGCAAACATTGCAGGATCTTCTCGACCCCAAATGGCGGGGAAAGCTGGTCTGGAATTCGAACCTGTCTTCTTCCGGAGCCGCCGGCTTTGTCGGCATGGTCCTGAGCGAAATGGGCGAGGAGAAGGGGATGGCCTATCTCCGTGACCTTGCGCAGCAGAACGTCGCCGGGCTGTCGGCGTCGGCCAGACAGGTGCTCGATCAGGTCATCGCCGGTGAATATGCCATCGCGCTGAACATCTTCAACCACCACACGGTCATCAGCGCGAACAAGGGCGTGCCCGTCATGTGGATTCCGATGCAGCCCGCCCTTGTCTTCCTCTCGTATATATCGCTGACGAAGGACGCGCCGCATCCGAATGCGGGCAAGCTGTTCATGGAATTCCTGATCTCGGAGGAGGGACAGAAGCTTTATCGCGAGGCGGACTACCTGCCCGTGCATCCGAATGTGGAGCCGAAAGATCCGAGCTTGCGGCCCGATGGCGAAACCCTGCGGGTGGTGTTCAAGACCCCCGAGGAACTCGACGCCAACCTTTCCAAATGGGCCAACATCCACAGAGAGCTGTTTCGGTAAGGGATACGGGCAATGAAAGATGTTTCCTTGGACTATCCGGGCGGCAGGGAGGCGGGGCGCCTGCGGCGGCTCATTCCCGACGCCAACGAAAAAACGGTCTTCGTGCTCGTGCTCGGCATCATATTCGCCGTTCTGGTGCTGCCACCCCTGTTCTTCCTGATAAAGGCCGCGGTGACGTTCAGCGAGGAAGGCGTGATGCGGTTCAGCCTTGAACGGTTTTACGTCCTCTTTGGCCAACGGGGCATCCTTCTGAGCTTGTGGAACTCGTTCGCGTTCGCCATCGGCAGCGCGCTTGCCGCCCTGATTATCGGTGGCGTGGCGGCCTGGCTGGTGGAACGCACGGACGCACCGCTGAAATCGCTGACTTACTTCACCACCGTCATCGCCCTCGGCACGCCCTATGTGCTTTACACGAGCGCCTGGCTGCTGCTTCTCGCACGCTCCGGTCCGGTGAACAGCCTCTATCGCCAGCTGACCGGCAGCACCGAGGTCCTGATAGACGTGTATGGCCTGGGCGGCATGATCCTGATCGAGGGGCTTCTCTGGTCGCCTTTCGTCTTCCTGCTCATGGGCGCGACGTTGCGCAACTTCAACCCGGAGCTGGAAGAAGCCGCGCGCATGAGCGGCGCGGGAACCTGGACGACCATCAGGCGGATAACCTTCCGCCTCTCGCTTCCCTCCGTGATCGCCCTTTGCATGCTTGTCTTTATCCGCGCCGTGGAAGCATTCGAGGTTCCCGCCCTCGTGGGCCTGCCCGGCGGCGTCCATGTGCTGACGACGGATATCTACGAGATGATGCATAGAACGATGCCGCCGGATGTCGGCTCGGCCAGCGCCATGTCCCTCATCCTTCTGCTGATCGTCACCTGCCTCATCTATTATTATGGCCGGCTGACGCGAAACGCGGAGAAATATGCAACCGTCACCGGCAAGAACTTCAAACCTCACCAGCTCGGTCTCGGGCGCTGGCGGTGGGTCGGCGGCTTCGTGCTGATCCTGAATTTCTTTCTTCTCATCGTCCTGCCGATGATCATCCTGGTATGGGCCTCCTTCCTGCCCTACTACCAGACCATCCGCGCATCGGCGCTCTCCCTGCTGACGCTGAACAACTACGCGCAGGTCCTCAGTTCGCCGCGCTATCTGGGGCTGATGGCCAATACGCTGATCGTCGCGGTCATCACGGCGACGGTGGTGATGATGCTGACCTCGCTGAGTGCATGGCTCACTGTCAGGCGGGCGCCGGGAGCCCGGATCATCGATCAGCTGGGCACGATGCCTCTCGTATTTCCGGGGATTGTGCTTGGCGTGGGCGTCATGCAGTTTTTCCTGAACGTGCCGGTTGGCATCTACAACACGATCTGGATCATCGTGTGGGCGTTCGTGATCAACTACTTGCCCTACGGCACGCGGTATACGTTCGCGGGAATGCTGCAGCTCCACCGCGAGCTCGAGGAAGCGGCAGCGCTTTCGGGAGCATCGCCGATCACGAGTTTCAGGCGGATCGTTCTGCCTCTTCTCGCCCCTTCCGTCATCGCAGGCTGGCTGTTCATCTTCCTGCTGGCCACCAGGGCCCTGTCCCTGCCCGTGCTCCTGTCAGGGCCGCGTTCGCAGACCATGGCGGTCGCCATGTTCGATCTCTGGTCGAACGGGCAGGGCCCCGAACTCGCGGTACTCGGCCTGCTGTGGGGCCTCGGAATGACCGTGGTCGCCATGACGTTCTACTTCACCACCCGCCGAACCGGCCTTGCCTCTTTCGGCGGTGCCTAGCGTATTTCTCCTTTTCGTTGAAACGGAGAAATACTCTATCTCTTTGTTTTTACGCAATTCCGGACGCAAAACCGGTTCCCACTGTTGCTGGAATTGCTTTAGCGCACGATCGATCCGACCGGATCGGATCGCGCTCCAGAGGAACGACACAACGACACCCGATCAATCGGCCGGGATCATGGCTACGAGTGCCGGCTTTCTTCAACCGGGCGCAAAGGCTGCGGGTGTGCCTGCGCGTGCCCAGAACAGACGATGGAATGAATATCATGACACTTGGCCGGATAGGTGCGGGGATAGGTGGCGAGGTCGGGAACGTGCAGGACGCCACGGAAAAGGAAGCCGGGACGCCCGGGAGTCGATCCCTGAAGGGAGCCGATGGAGTCCGGGCCCTGCTGTCTCCCGGTAACGTGGCCATCGTCGGAGCAAGCGACCGCCCCGGAAGCTGGTCGAAGCTGGTATTGGCGTCGCTGAGGCGCGGCGGCTTTCCCGGAGCCATCTACCCCGTGAACCCCAGGAACGAGACCGTATGGGACGGCATGAAGTGCTATCCCCGGCTCCAGGATCTGCCGGAGCCGCCGGACCATGTCGTCATTCTGGTTCCCGGCCGGGCGGCCATTGAGACGATCCGCGAGGCGGGAAAGGCCGGTGCCCGCAGCGCGACCATCTATGCAAGCGGTTTCGGCGAAGGCGGAAACCCCGAGGGTCTGGCGCTTGGAGACGAGCTGCGCTCGGCCGTCGCGGAGTCCGGGCTTGCCGTTTCGGGGCCGAACTGCCTCGGCAATCTGGCGGCCCGGTACAACTTCATGACCTTGACCGACGCGCGCATCACCGGGCTCAGGCGAGGGCCGATCGGCATTTTCGGACAGAGTGGCGGCATTGTCACCGCCATCTACCGGGCGCTGACGGGCCGTGGCATGCAACCCGGATATGCCCTCACTGTCGGTAACGAAGCCGGCCTGACTTCGGCGGACTACATCGGCTACTTCGTTGACGACGAGGATACGCAAATCATCGCGTGTTTCATTGAGGCGATCAAGGACCCGGCCGCTTTCCGCGCTGCCTGCAAGGCGGCGCACGATGCCGGCAAGCCGGTTGTCGTCATGAAGATCGGCGGCTCCGAAGCCAGTCGCGCCGCGGCTCTGGCGCATACGGGCTCCCTGGCGGGCTCTATCGCGTGCTTTGATGCGGTTGCGGAAACGATCGGCGCCATCCGTGTCGATACCATCGATGAGATGGTCGAGGTTATCGAGGTGCTGACCCACGGCGAGAGACCGGCCGGTCCGCGCCTGGGAGCCATCACCTTTTCCGGCGGGATGAAGGGGCTTCTGCTGGAGGCCGCCGAGCGAAACGGCGTGGAATTCCCGCCGCTGGCGGATCGGACCCTGGACCGCCTGCGCGGGGTCGTCGGCGTCGGGACGTCCCTGGGCAACCCTCTGGATGCCGGTTTCACGGCTCTGAGCAGCCGTGAGGCCTATCTCGAGTGCATCGAGATCATGCAGGAGGACCCCGGACTGGACCTGCTGATCGTTCAGGAGGAATTGCCCTCGCGAGAGGGCATGAACCTGAAGGCCGGCAACCTCGTCTCCGTGGACGGCATGGTGACGCAGCCGGGACGCATCCCCGTCGCTGTCGCATCGATGGCGTCGTATATGTATACCGATTATACACGGCAATTCAGGGCCGATCTGCCGCATTTGCCTGTGCTGCATGAGGTCGACAAGGCGCTGAAGGCGCTGCACGCCGCTGGCAGATGGGGTGCTTCGCGCCTCGTCCCGAAGTCGCCGGCAAGAGCCCGGCCCGCCCGTCCCCCGCAGCTTGCGGCGCTTGGCGCGCAACCGGCCGCGGCCAACGGATACGGGATACTCGGCGAGGTCGCCTCCAAGGAGTTGATCACCGCCTACGGCATTCGGACGCTCCGGGAAGCCGTGGCGCGAACCCCCGCCGAGGCTGCCGAGGCGGCGGCGCGGATCGGCTATCCGGTTGTCCTGAAGCTCGTGTCTCCGGACATACAGCACAAGACGGAGGTCGGCGGGGTCATCGTCGACCTTCAGGACGCCGCCGCGGTCCGCGTCGGATGGGACCGTATCAGGGAGAATCTCGCGGCAGCCCGCCCCGATGCGCATTTTGAGGGCGTCGTGGTCGCGCAGCAGGCAAGGCGCGGCATCGAACTTGTCCTGGGGATGCAGCGCGATCCGGAGGTCGGTCCCGTCGTGATGTTCGGCACGGGAGGCGTTCTTCTCGAACTTCAGAAGGATGTCGCCTTCGGCGCCGTTCCGCTGACGGAAGCGCAGGCCAACGACATGGTCGACCGCACGACGGCCGGCAGCCTGCTCAGAGGCTACCGGGGCGCTCCCGCCTCCGACCGCGAGGCGGTCATCGACGCGCTCATGGCCCTTTCCTGTCTTGCCGAGGATATCGGCGACCGCCTGGAGAGCATCGACATCAACCCGCTTGTGGCGGTTCCGGGCCAATCCGGCGTGTTCGCGCTCGACGCCCTGATCGTGCTGGGGCCCGAAGCAGAGGCCTGAAAGCCGCGACGCCGGCCCCCTCTCGAAGATAGCGGCATCATGAGGAAGACGGACATGGATAATGGTATGAATGGGCGGCGCGGCCGAATGCTCGTCGGCGGCGAGCTGGTCGAAGCTCAGTCGGGTGAATGGCTCGAGTCGATAGATCCGGCCAACGAGCAGGTGATGGGATATGTGCCGGCCGCATCCGCCGCCGACGTGAACCGGGCTGTCGCGGCCGCGGAGGCGACGGCCCCCGCCTGGGCGGCGCTCAGCCCCACCGAGAGAGCGACGTATGTGCGGGCCATATCCCGGAGAATCCGCGATCGGGCTGAAGAAATCCTGCCTGTCGAGGTTCAGGATACGGGCAATACCATCACGAAAATGCGGGGTGATGTGGAATCGGCCGGCAACGCGCTGGACTATTATGCCGGGCTCGGGCGCGAGATAAAGGGCGAGTCTATCCCTGCCAGCGCGCGAAACCTTCATGTCACCGTGCGGGAACCTTATGGAGTCGTCGGGCGCATCATACCCTTCAATCATCCGATCAAGTTCGCGGCAAACGCACTTGCCGCGCCGTTGATGGCGGGCAACGCCGTGGTGCTCAAGCCGTCGGAACAGAGCCCGTTGTCCTCGGCGATCCTGGCCGAGATCTGTCGCGATGTGTTGCCGCCGGGTGTCGTCAATATCGTGACCGGCACCGGCCTGGCAGTCGGCGACCCCTTGGTCCGCCATCCATCGGTCCGCCGCCTGGCGTTCACCGGCTCGGTTCCGACGGGGCTGGCAATACAGCGGGCAGCGGCGGAGTCGGATGTCAAGCATGTGACTCTGGAACTCGGCGGGAAAAATCCGCTGATCGCGTTCCCGGACGTCGACCCCGACAAGATTGCCGACGTCGCCGTCAGGGGCATGAACTTCGCCTGGCAGGGACAATCCTGCGGCTCCACGAGCCGGCTCCTGCTCCATGAGTCTCTCTACGACGCCGTGGTTCCGCTCATCGTGGAGCGGGTGCGTGCGTTGAGGATCGGCAATCCGCTCGATCCGCAGTCGCAGATGGGGCCATTGAACTCCCGGCCCCATTACGAGCGTGTCCTTTCAGCGATCCAGACGGCGAACGCCGAGGGCGCACGCCTGCTGACCGGCGGCAAGCGTCCTGACGGAAGCGCGTTCGAACGCGGCTACTGGCTCGAACCGACTGTATTCGGCGATGTCGATCCGCAGATGCGCATCGCACAGGAGGAGATTTTCGGGCCTGTGCTTTCGATCATGCGCTGGAAGGACGAAGAGGAAGCTTTCGCCATCGCGAACGGGACCCGCTACGGCCTGACAGCGTCGATCTGGACCCACGACATCGACAAGGCCTTCCGCGCCGCACGCAGGGTTCAATCGGGATATATCTGGATCAACGGTGCTTCGGGACATTTTTACGGCACCCCCTTCGGCGGCATGAAAAACAGCGGCCTGGGGACCGAGGAAGGTCTTGATGAGCTGCTTGGCTATACGCAGGTCAAAACCATCCACGTCATGCTGAGTTGAGCGCAAGGAGCCAGCAAGACGACCGGCACAGGCGCGGACGGCAGGCAACCTCCGGAACAGCGTGCCGCGAGCAGGAATCATCGGGTCGACAGGAACTCGTCCGGAATCAGGGATTTGCAGAGCATGGTCCGGTTCTGCCGGATCACGTTCCTGAGAAGGCATGGATAGCGGAGATTCAAGAATATGACGATGACGGTTTGTCTGGACGTTTCGGGCGACGGCATTGCAACCCTCACGTTGAACAGGCCTGAGCGGGGCAATGCCTTTAATCAGGAAATGCTGGATGAATTGGGACAAGGCCTGTCGACCCTGGAAGGAGACGAGTGCGTGCGGATTCTCGTGCTGCGTGGAAACGGCAAGCATTTCTGCACCGGCGCCGACATTGCCCCGCGAACAGGGGAACGGGACGGCGGGCTGACATTCAATCAGGTACTGTCCCGGCTGGATCGTTTTGCCAAGACGACGATCGCGGTCGTGGAAGGCGGATGTGTTGGCGGAGGGCTCGGATTCGCCTCATGCTGCGATGTCCTGTTGGCCACCGACAACGCCTTCTTCATGGTGCCGGAGCTGAGAGTGGGCATCGCGCCATCGGCGGAGTTTACCGGTCTCCTGATCCGCGCCATGGGGCACCGGGCCTTTCGTCGCTATGGCCTTTCCGGAGAAAGAATAAGCCCGTCAGAGGCTCTTCGCACAGGTCTGGTCCACCAGATCATCGAACCCCATGAGACAGAATCCGAACTTGAGAAAATGACGGATGCATTTCTCCATGGTGCACCGGAAGCAACGGCGCAACTCAAGCGAACCATCGCGACACAGTCCGTGCCCGGGGAAGCAATTCTTTTTCCTTCGGAAAAGCCGAAGCCGCGCGGCCTGGAACGCTCGCCGGAAGCGATCGAGGGCTTGCAGGCGCTGCGGGAAAAACGCAAACCCTCATGGTATCCGCGATAGCCGTCATGCGCTCCCGGACGGAGCGGCGTGTGGCACTGGACATTGCTCTGGCCTCTTGCCGTTCAGAGGCGGGCCTCATCCCCGTCCTCCCGGCCTTGCGCGCTGCCGGTTTTCCGGAGGTGTCAGGACCTCCGGCGTGGGGCTCGATCGGCGTCGGGGGGATCCGTAGCTGCAGCAGCTTGCCCGGACGTCCGGGCGGTTTCCGGCAGCGCCTCGACGAATTCGTCCATCAGCTCCGGGAGCGCGGTTTTCGTATTCGCCGTGAAGTGTGGAGACGGCGCGGACCCTCAGCGCCAGCCGAGGGCGGGGGCGATGTGGGTCAGCACCGCTTCGATGACATGTGCGTTATAGGCGACGCCGAGCTGGTTGGGCACGGTCAGCAGCAGCGTGTCCGCCTCGGCGATGGCTTCGTCCCGCGCCAGTTCCTCGATGAGCGCGTCGGGCGCTGCGGCGTAGCTGCGTCCGAAGATCGCGCGGGTTTTCGCGTCGATGAAGCCGACCTTGTCTTCCTGCTGGTTGTCGTGCCCGAAATAGGCCCGGTCGCGATCGTCGACGAGCGGGAAGATGCTGCGGCTGACCGACACCCGCGGCTCGCGCGTGTGGCCGGCTTCCTTCCATGCGGCGCGGAAGGCACGGATCTGCTCGGCCTGCTGGATATGGAAGGGCTGTCCGGTCTCGTCGTCCTTGAGCGTCGAGCTTTGCAGGTTCATGCCGAGCTTGGCCGCCCAGGCGGCGGTCGCGTTGGAGCCGGCACCCCACCAGATGCGCTCTCGCAGCCCCGGCGCGTGCGGCTCGATGCGCAGCAGGCCCGGCGGGTTGGGGAACATCGGCTGCGGGTTGGGCTCTGCAAACCCCTCGCCGCGCAGGATGGTCAGAAAGACCTCCGCGTGGCGCCTGCCCATGTCGGCGTCGCTCTGGCCTTCCGCCGGCGCGTAGCCGAAATAGCGCCAGCCGTCGATCACCTGCTCGGGCGAGCCGCGGCTGATGCCGAGCTGGAGCCGGCCGCCGGCGATGAGATCGGCGGCGCCGGCATCCTCGGCCATGTAGAGCGGGTTCTCGTAGCGCATGTCGATGACGGCCGTGCCGATCTCGATGCGGCTCGTCCTCGCGCCGACTGCCGCGAGCAGCGGAAAGGGCGACGCGAGCTGGCGGGCGAAGTGGTGCACGCGGAAATAGGCCCCGTCCGCGCCCAGCTCCTCGGCCGCGACGGCAAGCTCGATGGACTGCAGCAGCGCATCCGCCGCCGAGCGCGTCTGTGAGCCGGAGGAGGGCGTCCAGTGCCCGAACGACAGGAAACCGATCTTCTTCATAATACGTCAGCAGCCTCGAGGTGTGGCAGGGACAAGCTGCCACACCTTGGCATATTTTTACCCGGGATGCGCCCACGGAAATGGGGCCGCCTCACGCCCCGGCGGGCGCCTCCTCGCGCGCGAAAACGCGGCGGCCGAGATCGTGGGCGGTCTGGAGATTGCGCTCGAAGGCGGCCGTGTTGTCGCCCTCGACGTCCAGCAGCAGGTGCAGGTGAACGTCCCGCACGCCGCAATAATGGAAGATGCCCTCGCTTATCTGCGTCTCTATGGCCCGGTCGTAGCCGTGGCGCGCGAAGCCGCCAAGATCGCTCGCCCCGATGCCCAGAAGATGAACCGGTCCGCTGGGCAGCCGGCCGTTCGCCTTTCCGCCGAGCGCGTAGTCATAGGCCCAGCCGTTCGTGAACACCCGGTCGATCCAGCCCTTCAGCAGCGCCGGCATTCCCCACCAGTAGACGGGAAAGACGAGTGCGAGCGCATCGGCGCGCTCCACCCGCTCCTGCTCGCGCGCGGCGTCGGCGGGAAGCGGCCCTTCCTCGCGGAAATGGGCGAGGTCGGCGAGGGAGAACCGCGGATCGAAGCCCTCCGCTGCGAGATCGGCCAGTTCGCTGGTATGGATTCCGCCAAGCTCCACGCCGGCGCGGAAACGATCGGCCACGGCGCGGGAAAAGGACTGCGGTTCGGGATGAGACAATACAACGAGTGCGTGCATGGTATGCTCCTCTGCAGCGGCGCCGTGAGTCTTGTGTTACAGATAGTAACTTACTAGTAGTAATAATGGTTGGATCCCAATGTTGTCAAGTGCGGAGGAAAACGAGCGATGACCAGGAAGATGCCCAGGGCCGACCGGCGGGCGCAGCTTCTGGAAACCGCCCATGCCATCGTGCGCGAGCAGGGCACGGACATGCTGACGCTGGGCGCTCTCGCCGAGCGGGCAGGTGTGAGCAAGCCGATCGCCTACAGCCATTTCTGCACCCGCGCCGGGCTGATGATCGCGCTCTACAGGGAGCTCTACGACCGGCAGGTGGAGATTGTGGTGGCGTCGCTGCGGCGCGCGCCCGCCCGCCTCGCGGAGGTGGCGTGGGTGATCGCGGATTCCCACATGGAGTGTTACGCAGACATCGGTCGCGAATGGCACGCCATCGCCGCTGCGCTGAGGGGAGAGGCCGAGATGGCCGCCCACCAGCGCGAGATGACCGAGGGGTGCGTCGCGCTCTACTTCGAGGCGCTGGCGCCGCTTTCGTCCCTGCCGGCGGAGCATGTCCGGCGCCGCTGCTTCGCCATTATCGGCGCGGCGGATGCGCTCGCCGACGAAATGGCGCGCGGCAACGTCACCAGGGACCAGGCCTCGGAGGATCTGGCCGGGCTGATCGTGAGTTGGCTGTCGCCGCCGGCGGCCTGACGCGTGCGGGCGGGTTCAGGTGGCGGCGCGGGACGACCAGTGATACGCGCCGAGGGCCTTGCCCCTGATCGAGTCGACGACGTTTCCGCCGAGCGCCTCCAGCATTTCGCCGTGCTCCCACGTCGCGAGGTGGCGTTCGTACCAGTTGCCGTTCACGCTGTCCTGCGGCATCTCCCCCAGCGGGATCGAGATCAGGATATCGTCGACCCATTGCTTGAGACGGGCGATCTGGGCCTTGGCGGCGTCCTTCGGCATGTGTTCCAGCACGTCGCCGGCGATGGCGAGGGTCGGGCGCGGCGAGATGGTGCCGATGTCGAGGTGCAGCACGTCGGCGACGATCACCAGATCGTACTTCGACCGCAGGTCGAACTGCTCGATATAGGGCGCCCATACCTCGATACCTGTCCAGTGCGAGCGGAAATGCGGGCGCATCAGTTTGGCGTAGGTGCCCGCGCCGCTGCCGATATCGAGCACGCTCTGCGGCCGGATGGCCAGATATTTGTCGAGCATCCAGTCCTTGTGCTCGGAATATGAGTGTGGCATTGCCCGCCCCCTGTTGCGCCCGTTTGCGGATAGGAATGGATTCGCGGCCTCGATTGCCGCCGGTCATCATGGCTGCTGCGCCGCGCCCCTTTGTCCAGGAATTCGTCGTCCATGCCTGAGGGCGGCCGTGAGCAGCAGGCCGAGCATGGTCGCGTTCAGCAGATGCCACAGGAAATGCGTGCCGAACGGGATGTGGTCGCAGGCCGCGAGATCGACGGAACGGAAGAACAGTGACAGCGCGAACACCAGCCCGGCGGCGACGATCAGGCGCGCGCCGGGCCGCCCCGTCCACAGGAATGCCGCGGCGAAGGCGACGAAGGCGAGGACGGCGGGAAGGTACTGCGTCGCCTGGTTGGTGCGCGCCCCGAGCTCGCCGGGCAGTACCCGCATCACCAGCCCGACGACGGCGACGCCCGTGACGAGGACCGCGCCCGTCGCCGCCCACCCGAGGGTGAACAGGCGCCGCAGCGTGAAGACGACATAGACGGCGACGAAGGTCCAGATCGGTATGACGTCGGCGAGCGCCGACCAGCGGTTGGCGAAGGTGTGGAACAGGAACGAGCCGACGCCGATCGCCACCACCCACAGGCAGAGGACCTTGATCCAGAGATCGGCCCCGCCGGTCCGCGCCCGGTGCAGGGCGAAGAGGCCGACCAGCACGAAGGCGCCGTTGGAGATAGCGTTGATCGGCTCGGACCAGAAGCCCGCGTCCGTCCGTTCGCAGTAGATATCGACGGCCTGCGTCCAGTCCATCCGTGCCTCCGGTCAGTCGGCCCATTCGGGGTCGGTGGTGAAGACGATGGTCAGCCAGCGGTCCGGGCTTTCCTCGCCCAGCGCCTCGCCGATCTCGTCGCGGATCCGGTCCCACGCCTCCAGCGGCTTCGCCGGCAGGTTCGTCGGAACGATGAAGTAGAGCTCGATCTGCCGCCCGCGGCCGACGCGCGCAACATAGGCCCGATAGGACAGGAAGCCGTAGCGGCGCACCATCGTCTGCGCGACATCGTCGACATGCTGCTTGAGATCCGATGGCGTGACCAGCAGAATGTCGGCGAGCGCCTGGCGCACCGTGGCGACGGGCATCGGAATGACGATGAGGCACACCGCGGTCAGCATCGCCGGGTCGATGTAGGGCGCCATCCATTCCAGGGACGTGCCCTGGATCAGGTAGCCGGAGACGAAGGCGATGAGCCACGCCACGGACATGGCAGCCGACATCTGCCAGCCCTTCGCGTCGAGGGCCAGGAGGTCGGAGCGGATGGCGCGGTTCGCCCGCGCGGCGTAGATCGCCATGCCGATCTCGACCACGAGCGAGATGAGAGCGTAGAGGATGGCGTAGTCGAACGCGAGGTGGCGCCCGCCCGACAGGAAACTGTCGACGGCGGTGATGAGCGCGTAGATCGCGGCGATGATCAGCAGCGTGCCGTTCACGCCCAGCACCATGGGTTCGAGGTGCCAGAACCCCATGGTGAACCGTTCGGCGAGCCTTTTCTGGATGAAGCCGTCGGCGCCCGACGAGGCGACCAGCTTGGCGACGAGCAGCGCCAGCGTCGTCATGAGCGCATCGGTCAACTCATAGACGCCGTCGAAGATGATCGCCGACGAGCCCGACAACAGGCCGAACACGACGCCGAGCCCCGCCATGAAGACGGTGAAGGCAATGGAAACGCGCAGGACGCCCTGTTCGGAATGCATGATCGGTCTTTCCATTGCGGACACCCGCTGCCGGCACGCCGTTGCGTGACGGCCGGCGCCGTGGCTTCGCCGGCCGCCGTTCGCCGGAATGGTGGCTATGACGGAGACTGTCTGCGGCTTTCTACATGGTCGCCGCCCGTTACGGAAGCCCGGCCGGGTTTACGGGGGCGCCCGCCGCCGCGCATCCGGCGCAGCCGGTCACTTCGTCAGGATGAGTTTGCCGTTCGCCGTGATGCGGAGCCGGTATCGTTCGCCATTGTGGAGCAGCACGATTTCCCGGGCATCTCCCATGATGTCGCGCAGATCCCGTTCGGCCGGCGGGGTGTACGGGCGCGCCGTTCGCGGCTCCGCGGCCTCGCCCTCAGCCGCTGTGGCGGGCGAGGGAAGTTCGTTTCTAGTATTGTTTGAATTTTTGCCGTTCATTTCATTTATAATAATTCGAATTTTAATGCTTTTTGCATGAGTTGTGTTGATATTCAAAGTGAACACCGGTCACATATTCGGCGGCATATTGACTCAGTTTATGCCATGTGCCTAGAACTTTCCGTCAAGATGGCGCAGCCAGCCAGTGCGGATACAGTCCACCAGCCAGCCAGCCGGAAGAAATACCACCAATCGCTGTGCAAGAAGGCGTTGCCGATGGCTTTTGTCGCTCACGGGCTGCGTATTGCTGCCTTGTCCCTGCTCGGGACTGTCTCGTTCGTGGCTTTCGCGGCAAGGGCCGAAGCCCAGACCGCCACCTTCCGGACCGCTGCCCCGCAAGCGTCCACCCCCGCGGCGACGGACGCCGACGGCGGAGGAGAGGCCGCAACGCCGGTCGTGCTCGACACCGTGACCGTGATCGCGACGCGCACCAACGAGCGTCTCGTGGATACGCTCGCGGGCGCCAGCGTCGTGACACGCGAGGATATCGAGCTGCTGCAGCCGGGTTCCGTCGACGCCCTGCTGCGCAACGTGCCGGGCGTCGTCGTGCAACTGACCCAGGACGATCCGGCGCAGGCCATCAACATCCGCGGCCTGCAGGACTTCGGCCGGGTCAACGTGCTCGTCGACGGTGCGCGGCAGAACTACCAGGCGAGCGGCCACGGGGCCAACGGCGTGTTCTATCTCGACCCCGAACTCATCGGCAGCGTCGATATCGTGCGCGGTCCGGTATCGACCATCTACGGCTCGGGCGCCATCGGCGGCGTCGCGTCGTTCACCACCCGCGGCATCGACGACATCCTGAGCGAGAACCAGCGCTACGGCATCGAGCAGAAGACCGGCTACGGCTCCAACGGCTCCGGCTTCCTGAGCAGCACGGCGGGCGCCTTCCGCATCGGCACGGCGGCGGATGTCTTCGGGCAGTTCGTTTTCCGCGACCGGCGCTCCTACAGCGACGGCGACGGCAACCGCGTCGACCGGACGGGGTCCGATCTCGCCGCCGGCCTGTTCAAGTTCAACCTGCGCCCGGCCGATGGCCATACCATTTCGGGTACGGCGCTCTACCAGGACTATGAGTTCGAGAACGGCACCACGACGCTGTTCAACAGCCATGTGACCACGGGCACCTACACGCTCGGCTACACGTTCTCCCGTCCGGACGTGCCCTGGCTCGACCTGTCGGTGAAGGGCTACTACGCGACCACGAAAAACGAGCAGCGCATCTCCTCGCCGAGCGCGACTTATCAGAGCTTCGGCGGCAATGTCGGGTCGCCGCGCACGTTCGATCTCGAAACCTGGGGCATCGACGTCTACAATACCGCCCGCTTCTCGACGGGCCCGATCGGCCATACGCTGACCTTCGGCATCGACGGGGTCTGGGACGACGTCACGGTGACGGACCAGGCCGGCGGCTTCGGCTCGGCCTTCACGCCGGACGGCAAGCGCACCCTGTTCGGCGGCTTCATCCAGGACGAATTGCGCTACAGCGACTGGCTGCGGGTCATCGGCGCGCTGCGCTTCGATTCATACGAGCTCGAGGGCGGCGGCTTCAAGTCCAGCGGCGACCGGGTATCGCCCAAGATCACCATCGGCGTCACGCCCCTGAGCGGCATCGAGCTCTACGCCACCTACGCCGAGGGCTACCGGGCGCCGTCGATCAGCGAGACGCTGATCAGCGGCACGCATCCGTTCCCCGCGTTCGAGATCCTGCCCAATCCCGACCTGAAGCCCGAAACGGCCCACAACATCGAGGGCGGCGTCAACATCTCCTACGACGACGTACTGACGGCGGGCGACAGGCTGCGCGGCAAGGTCAACGTGTTCCGCAATGACGTCGACGACTACATCGGCATCGTCGATGTCGGCGATCCCAAGCTCACGCCGGTGGTGCCCGGCATGCCGGCGAGTGTCTGCCGGTTCACGCCCCAGCTCTGCATCCCGCTCCACGACCAGCAGTATCAGAACATCTCCAAAGTCAGGCTGGACGGCGCCGAGTTGGAGGCGGCCTACGACTGGGGCGGCGGCTTCATCACCCTCGCCGCCTCGCGCACGAACGGCAAGAACCGCACCGAGCACCTGCCGCTCGCCTCGGTTCCGCCCTACAGGATCGGGTCGACGCTCGGCCTGCGCTTCTTCGGCGACAAGCTCACCGTGGGCGCCCGCTGGACCTATACCGGCGCGAAGAAGAGCGGCTCGACGCCCAGCGAGGACTATCACCTCGTCGACCTGTTCGCGTCATACCGCTACAACGAGAACATCCGCGCCGACTTTACCGTGCAGAACGTCTTCGACCAGCAATACACCCAGTACCGCCACTCCGCGCCGAGCGCCGGCCTGACGGCCAAGGGAGCGCTGACGGTGAGCTTCGCCTCGTACTGACCGCGGCCGCCCGGCTGGCCGCCGCCTGTGAGGCGGGCGGCCCGCCGCGCGCCTCCCGCGCGACAACGAGATGCCGCTCCGTCTTCCCCCACGGAAAACGGCAGGGGCAAACGAGGAATTGGTGGAGACATTTTATGCAAGCACGCTTACGCCAGCATGGGCCGTGGGCCGTTCTCGGCATCATCGGCGCGCTGTCGCTGGCCGTTGATGGCCGGCGTGCCGGACTACGAGACCTTTGTCGCCCACGTGCACCACCACCCATCCCGATCAGGAGCCGATGACCTACGCGGCCTTCTTCCGCGAGCGGCAGGACGCGCGCTACGGTGGCCCCGGCAAAAAGGGGGCTTTCGGGGGGCTTTCGCTGCTGCTGAAGCCCGGCGGGGGCAGTAGAGCAGCCTCACGCGACGGAAGCCGCCGCCGTCTCGCCCAGCCATGCGGCGGCGATGAGTTCGAGCGAGCGCAGCCGCGCCGCATGCTCGTAGACGTCGGAAACGATGATCAGCTCGTCGGCGCCCGTCTCCGCCACGAGATCGCGGATGCCGGAACGGATCGTCTCCGGCGCGCCGATGATCGATCGCGTCAGCATGCGCTGCGCGTGTTCTTTCTGCGCGCCCGACCAGTAGGTCTCGATGTCGTCGATGGGGGGCTTGCTGAGACCGCGCTTGCCGGTCACGAGGTCGGCGAACGACATCTGCTGCGTCGTGGCGAGCCTGCGGGCCTCGGCATCGGTGTCGGCGGAGATGACGTTGACGCCCACCATGGCGTAGGGCTTCGCCAATTGCTCCGAGGGCTTGAAGCGGCTGCGGTAGATGTCGAGCGCCGGCAGCAGGTGTTCCGGCGCGAAGTGCGACGCGAAGGCGTAGGGCAGGCCGAGTTCCGCCGCCAGCATGGCGCCGAACGCGCTTGAACCCAGGATCCACAACGGCACCTCGGTGCCCGCCGCCGGCACGGCGACGATGCGCTGGTCCGCGCCCGCCGGGGCGAAATAGGCTTGCAGTTCGAGGACGTCCTGCGGAAAGTGGTCCGCCGCCTCCGGCGCGCGGCGCAGGGCGCGCAGGGTGAGCTGGTCCGTGCCCGGCGCCCGGCCGAGCCCGAGGTCGATGCGCCCCGGAAACAGCCGCGCCAGCGTGCCGAACTGTTCCGCGATGACATAGGGCGCATGGTTCGGCAGCATGATGCCTCCCGAGCCGACGCGGATGCGGCTGGTGCCCTCCGCGATGTACCCGATGACGACCGAGGTGGCCGCGCTGGCGATGCCGGCCATGTTGTGATGCTCGGCAATCCAGATGCGGTTGTAGCCCCACCGCTCGGCGTGCACGGCGACGTCGCGCGCGTTCATCAGCGCGGTTCGCGCATCGGTCGCCTGCGTGACGCGGACGAGATCGAGGATGGACAAGGGGACCGTGACTTCGGGGACCGTGACTTCGGGGATCATGACTTTCCCTCACGAAAAACCGTCGGCTATGCGGCGCCCCTCCGCTTGCCCGCAAGGTAGGGACGGCGGGTCGCCGCGTCAACAGGAGCATGCTCCCGGCTGGATCCTGCCTTATGGTTCGACAGCCGCTAGAACAGGCTGAGCTGGCGCGCCTTCCGGCGTTTGCGCCCTTCCGGGGCAAGGCGCGTCGTCAATGTCGCGGGAATGGCGGCGAGGAAGGGGGAGGGCGGCAGCGGACGCACCGCGCCGCGCCAGAACCGTTCCATCGCGCGGGTCAGGAACAGCCTGTCCCTGGCGCGGGTCATGGCGACGTAGAACAGCCGCCGTTCCTCGGCGTCCGCGCCCGCATCGCGCGCGCCGGCATCCCACGAGAACGGCGTCAGCCCAGCCTCCATGCCGACCACGAATACGACCGGAAACTCAAGCCCCTTGGCGGCGTGCATGGTGAGCAGCGACACCCGGTCCGCCCGCGCATCGTGAAAATCAGCCTCCGTCGAAAGGGCCACCGCCTCGGCAAGCTGCGCCCGGTCGCCCGCCACGGTGTCGGAGGCGGCCAGCGCCTCGAGCCAGCCCTTCGCCTCGGCGAGGGCCGCCGCGTCGGCCTTCTGCGCCCGGCGCGCCGCCTCGGCCGCCGCTGCGATGCCGGCAGCGAGATCCGCCTCCGCCTCTCCGTCCAGCCCGCCGAGGATCGCCCCGACGCCCGGGTGGCCGGCGATGGGCGCGGGAGAACTTTTTGCGAAAGGGATGCCTGCGTTCTCGAACGCCGTCCGCAGCGCCTCCGCCTGCGCGTCCGTCCGATAGAGCACGGCGCAATCGGCGAAGCCGAGCGCGCGGCCGGCGGAGCTTCCGCCACCGGCCGCGCCGCTGCGGCTGGCCGCGAGCATGTCGTGCCCGCCCAGAAGCTCCTCGATCGTCGCGGCGACGTATTCGGCCTCCGCCGCCGCGTTCACCGCGGCGTGAAGCCCGATCTTCTCCCCCGCCGGCCGTGTGACGCCGTCCGCCGGCGCGCCGATGAAGCCCGTTGCCGCCGTGACGATGGTGCCGCTCGACCGGTAGTTGCGGTGGAGCCGCAGCGTGCGCGCCGCCGGGAAGTCCTGGCCGAAGCGTGCGAAGCAGGCGGCGTCCGCGCCGCGAAAGCCGTAGATCGCCTGATCGGGATCGCCGATCACGCAGACATTGCCGCCATCCCCCGCGATGAGCCGCAGGAGGCGGTATTGCTGCTCGTCGACGTCCTGGAACTCGTCGGCGACGATGTGGGAGAAACGCGCCCGCCACGCGTCCGCGATGGCCGCGTGCGTCTCCAGCAGACCGACCGAGAGGCCGACGAGGTCGTCGAAATCGACCCAGTTCCGTTCCCGCCCGATCCGGTCGAGCGCGACGCGCGCCTCGCCTTCCTCGTCCGTGCCGGCCGCGCCCGTGCGCTTGAGCACCGAGACGGCCCTGATGAGCCGCGCGGCCCGGCTGTCGCTCACGTCGAGCGCCTCGGTGAGCGCCGCCTTGCGCTCCTTCTCGTCGGCGATGCGGAAGTCGGGGCCGAGGCCGGCGGCGTCGGGGTGTGTGCGCAGGATCGCAAGCCCCAGCGAATGGAAGCTGTGCACATTGACGCCGCGCGCCCCGTCGCCCAGCAGCGCCGCAAGCCGCGCCCGCAGTTCCTCCGTCGCCTTGCGGGTGAAGGTGACGGCGAGGCAGGCCGAGGCCGGCACGCCGCGTTCGCGCACGAGATGGGCGATACGGTGCGTCAGCATCCGCGTCTTGCCCGAGCCCGGGCCGGCGATGACGACGAGCGCGCCGTCCGTCGTCTCCGCCGCCAGCGCCTGATCCGCGTCGAGCGCCGCGAGCACGCCCGTGCGGCCCGACGGCACCGGCGCGGCGGGTTCCGGCTCTGGTGCGGTCTCCTGCGGCGCGGCGTCCGCCGCCTTGCGCCCGGCGGCCCGCGCGCGCCGCTGCAGGGGCGTGTCGAACAGCAGGTCGTTGCCGGCGAGCCGGCTGATCTCGCCGTCCTCGAACAGTCGGATCACGCCGTATTCGCCGTCGTAGCCCGCCTGGCGGATGACCTTGCCGCCGCGCAGCCGCGTCACCGCCTCGCCCAACAACGGATGCACCCTGTCGATGTCCTCGACCGGCACCTCGCTCAATAGCGAAAGCTCCGAACCGAGCGCGGCGACCGTGCGGTCGTAGACCTCCGCCACCTTCTTGGAGCCGACGCCGCTGCCGACGATTTCGGACAGGATTTCCGGCAGCGGGACAAGACTTGCCACCTCGCCGGCGGTCGCGGGCGGCACGACCTCGGCCTCGTCGCGGTCAGCGAGCGCCGCGATGCGGTGCGCCACGCCCACCGTGACCGGGCGGCCGCAGACCGGGCAGCGGCCGCCGAGCGCGATCGTCTCCTTCGGATCGAGCCGCACGCCGCAGGCGCGGTGGCCGTCCATGTGGTACTTACCTTCCTCCGGGAAGAACTCGACCGTTCCACCATAGCCCTCGCCCGTCTCCAGCGCGCGGCGGATGGCGAGGTAGTCCGGCGCGCAGGAGAAGCGCGTCGCCTCGCGGCCGAGCTTGCCGGGCGAGTGGGCGTCCGAATTGGAGGTGAGGCGGAAGCGGTCGAGCGAGGAGACGCGCCAGTTCATCTCCGGGTCCGAGGACAGGCCCGTCTCGATCGCGAAGATATGGCCGGCGAGGTCGCCGTAGCACTCATCGATGGAATCGAAGCCTGACTGCGACCCGAGCGCGGCGAACCACGGCGTCCAGACATGGGCCGGGACGAGGTAGGAATCGGGGGCCGATTGCAGCGTGATCTCCAGAAGGTCGCGCGAGTCGAGGCCGAGGATGGGCCGCCCGTCCGAGGCGATGTTGCCGATGCGTGCGAGGCTCGCGGCAAGCCGGTCGGCGGCGACGAGATCGGCGGCATAGATCAGGTGGTGGATTTTTCGCGTCTTCTCGCCCTTCTTGTAGATGGTCGAGATTTCGGTCGACAGCATGAACGACACCGGCCGCCGGCAGGCGGGCGGCAGGGTCTGCCACAGCGCATCCTCGATCTCGGGCCGCAGGCGGAAGAGCCCGTTTCCTTCGGGCAGCAGCTTGTCCTTGATTTCGGCGAGCCAGACGGGATGCACGCAATCGCCCGTGCCGACGACCCGGATGCCCTTGCGCGCCGCCCACCAGAACAGATGCTCCAGATCGAGGTCGCGGCTGGTGGCGCGGGAATATTTCGAATGGACGTGCAGATCGGCGTGAAAGGTCATGGGTGTGCGATGATGGGCGCGTGTCCGGTTGCCGGGCGCATTGTTCGGGCTTGGAATGGTGGCCGGGGCGAAACTCCGGCCGCCGTCTGAAACCGCTATAGCAGGAAGGGGCGGGCGGAGATAGGGCCGCGCTCGCCCGAAGGCTGGAAACGGTTGGATATCCTGCCGGCGCCGGTTGGTCGTGGCATTCAGATCAATTGCCCTGTCCGGGGGCGCAATGCCAGCATTCCGCATCGGACGGGCGGATTCGGGCAGATGCAGACGAGCTGACCGAACTTTTTCATAATATAGCACGGGAAGAGAAGACGCTGCCTCCCGGTGGAATTATTGATCCGTCTTATCCTCTGTATCCGCGCTATTTGGAACGGGAGAGAGCCAGGCACCTTTCCGGGACGATTACAGGACGGGTGGTGTCCGCGACCGCAGACGGGTGCGCTGGCCGGGTTGTTTCAACCTGAGCGGGTCCGGCGAGGGGTTGAAAGCAGCCGGCAATGAAATTGGTGCGGGATTATTGTCTTGAATATGTCGCATATTTATTTATACTTAGCTATGAATTTACTTGTATAAACATTGGCAGGATTCCAGAAATGGCGATTGAATCGATTCTGGCGCAATTGATCGGCGGTGCTGCCGGCGGCGCGGCGGGTGGCAAGGTCGTGAAGAGCTCCGACCTGGGCAATATCGGCAATCTCGTCGCCGGGGCGATCGGCGGCCTCGGGGGCGGCTCGATACTGGGGTCGCTCGTCGGCGGCGCGGCCGGAGACGCGGGAGCGGGGCTCGACATCGGCGCGTTGCTCGGCCAGCTGGTCGGCGGCGGCGTCGGCGGCGCGATCCTGCAGATCGTCGTCGGTCTGATCAAGAACAGGCTGGTCAGCTCACAATAGGGTCGCCGGGTGTCATCCGGCTTCGTCGAGCAGCGCCACGGTGCGCTCGTCCTGGCGGGATTCGCACCAGCGGTCGAGCGCCTGTCGGAACGGGTTGTCGGCCTGCCCTGAGGCGATCGAGAACAGCGTCATGCAGGAGCGGAATTTCATATCGTCCGGCGATCCGAATATGCCGTGCAGCGATGAGCCCTCGGTCTCGATGACGGTATGGGTGGCAAGTTTCAGTCTGGGTCCGAGCACGGGATGAGCAAGGTATGCTCGGGCCTCGTCCAGCGAGCCGATGCCGTAGGACTGTGCCATCGGCGAATGGCCGAGGCCGCGCAGTTGTGGAAAGATGAACCACATCCAGTGGGTGCGTTTGCGGCCGGCCCGCAGTTCCGCGAGCGCGGTATCGAAGGTGGCCTCCTGCGCCAGGACAAAGCGATCGAGGTTGAACGGGTCGGCGTCCGGCATCGTGTTTCTCCCTTTCCTGTCCGAAGACAGTATAGCGCAACGCGCCGAAGCGTGTGCCGTCCGTCCGGATATCGCCGGACGGGAGCGTTTCATCATTTCACGGGAACGATGAAACGCTCTAGATCTTTGATTTTGACCGAATTCTTATCGATCAAATGATTCCATTTGATCGGAACGCGCTCTAGCTTATCTGAACGATATGTCCTGCGGAGACCTCGCGATATTGGCGTGCGGGGGGCACGTAGCCGATGGGGCGGATCGGGCTCTTGATCTCGTCGGTCGATATGTCGCGCTTGATCCTGCGCCGCGCCGGGTCGGGCACCGGCACCGCCGACATCAGCTTCTTCGTATAGGAATGCTGGGGGTTCTCGAACACCGCCGCCCGCGGCCCGATCTCGACGATCTCGCCGAGATACATCACCGCCACCCGATGGCTGACGCGTTCCACCACCGCCATGTCGTGGCTGATGAACAGGTAGGCTAGGTTGAGGTTCTGTTGCAGGTCGAGGAGCAAGTTGCAGACTTGCGCCTTGATCGACACGTCGAGGGCCGAGACCGCCTCGTCGGCGACGATCACCTTCGGGTCGAGCATCAGCGCGCGGGCGATCGCGATGCGCTGGCGCTGGCCGCCGGAGAATTCGTGCGGGAAACGCTGCATCATGTCCGCGGCAAGCCCCACTTTCTCCATCAGGCTCGCCGCCTTGTCGCGCGCCTGTTGCCTCGTGCCGAGACGATGCGCGACGAACGGCTCCGTCAACGCCGAACCGATGCTCATCCGGGGGTTGAGCGAGGCGAACGGGTCCTGGAACACCATCTGGATCGAGCGGCGCATCCGGCGCAACATCGGCGGGCCAAGTTTCATGAGCGCGCAGCCGTCGAGCGTCACCTCGCCGCTGGTCGGCGTGACGAGGCGGGTGATGGAGCGGCCGGTCGTCGACTTGCCGCAACCCGACTCGCCGACCAGTGACAGCGTCTCGCCTTCGAACAGGTCGAAGGACACCTTTTCCACCGCATGCACGGCGCCCGTCTTGCGGCCGAGCAGGCCGGAACGGATGTCGAAGCGCGTCGTCAGGTCCCTGACATGGAGGACCGGCGCGTTGTCCCTGGCGACCGTATCGACGACATCGGCGACCGGCTGCTGTTCGCCGCTCTTCACGTCAACGACGGGGAAGCGCAGGGGGAGCGTGCGCCCGCCCATCGAGCCGAGCCGCGGCACCGCCGAGAGCAGGGCGCGCGTGTAGGGATGCCGGCCCCGGCGGAAGATATCCGCGGTCGCGCCCGCCTCCACCGCATCGCCACGATACATGACGATCGTGCGGTCGGCGATCTCCGCCACGACGCCCATGTCGTGGGTGATGAAGAGGACCGACATGCCTTCCTCGTCCTGCAGCACCTTGATCAGGTCGAGGATCTGGCCCTGGATCGTCACGTCGAGCGCCGTCGTCGGCTCGTCGGCGATCAGCAGCTTCGGCTTGGACGCCAGCGCCATGGCGATCATCACGCGCTGGCGCATGCCGCCGGAGAACTGGTGCGGATAATCGTCAAAACGGTTTCTCGCGTTGGGAATGCGCACCTTCTCCAGAAGCCTGACGACCTCTGCCCTGACGCCAGCCTTGGGAATGTTGTCGTGGACGGTGAGCGCCTCGGCGATCTGCTTGCCGATCGGGAAGATGGGGTTCAGCGACGTCATCGGCTCCTGGAAGATCATCGAGATGTCGTTGCCGCGCACGCGGCGCATCTGCTCTTCGGGGAGCGATAACAACTCCTTGCCGCCCAAGAGCACCTGGCCTTCGATGCGGCTCGAATGCTTCGGCAACAGCCGCATGATCGACAGCGAGGTGATGCTCTTGCCCGAGCCGGATTCGCCGACGATCGCCACCGTCTCGCGCGGGGCCACGTCAAAGGAGATGCCGCGCACCACCGTCTTCCACGCGTCGTTCACCCGGAACGAGGTGGAGAGATTGCGCACCGACAGGACCGGGACGCGGGATGAATCCGAACGTGGCAGGGTGATGGCAGCCATGAGTCCAAGTCTCACATCGTTTGCGGCGAATGAAGAGGGCCGGATGTCGTGCTCTTGCAGAGAAGGGGATCGTGCGGAAGCGCCGGCATGTCAGACCTTGAGGTTGAAACGACGGTCGTCGAGCGTCAGGCTGATTTCGGTCGAGACAGGCGATGACGCGACGATACGGCCCTTGTCCATGGTGAGCGGACCGTCATGACCGGGAACGATGATGTCGGCCATGGCGGTAATCCGGCGGAGGCTGGCACGGGCCGCCTCCTCGTCGAAGGCGCCGGTGGGGGTGCCGGCCTGAATCTCGCCGCGGTGCTTGACGGCATCCTGGGCCAGCATGACGCATTGGCCGTCAACCGTCATCACAAGCGAGACATGGCCGTCGCTATGTCCGGGCGTGCGGATCATCGTGACGCCCGGCAGCACGTCCGGCTCGCCGGAGACGAGGGTCAGTTGCGGACTGCGCAGCAACCCTTCGACCTGGAAGCGCGAGATCGCCGGGTCGCGTCGCATGTGGGCCTGCGCATAGGCGCGTTCGCTCTCATGCAAAACGATCCTCGCCTCGGGGAAACATTCGGCATTGGCCATGTGATCGAAATGGAGATGCGAGAGGATGACGGTGCGGATGTCCTCGTTGTCGATGCCGCGCTCCGCGAGCGCTGCCATGAGGCCGGGCCGGTCGCCGCTCCCGCCCGTGTCGAAAAGGGCATGACCATCCGCCGTCCTCAGGAGCACGATCGTGCTCCAGCCGAGAAAGCCGCGCGAGCTGCGGCCCGGAAAGCCCGGAATCAGGATATCGTAGGAGACGAGGTTCGACATCAGCTTCAGCCCTCCATCTGCCGCAGACGCGGATCGAGCAGGTCCCGCAGGCGGTCCCCGACGAGATTGGTGCCGACGACGGTGATGAAGATCGCGAAGCCGGGGATGGTCGCGACCCACCACGCATTGCCGATATAGTCGCGGCCCTCGGAGATCATCGTGCCCCAGGTCGGCGTGTCCGGCGGCACGCCGAGGCCGAGGAAGCTCAGCGAGGATTCGAACAGGATCATCTTGGCAACCAGCAGGCTGGAAATGACGATGACGGAGGACATGACGTTGGGCAGCAGATGGCGCGTCAGGATCTGGGTTGCCGGAATGCCCATCATGTGCGCGGCCTGGATGAATTCCCGCTCGCGCAATACAAGGCATTCGGCGCGCACGACACGGGCATATTGCACCCAGTTCGTCAGTCCCAGGATGGCAATGATGTTCCACAGGCTCGGGCCGACCACGGCGGCGATGGCAAGCGCGAGCACGAGGAACGGAATGGCGAGCTGGATGTCGGTCAGCATCATCAGCACGCGCCCGGCATATTTGTCCTCGTAGCCGGCGATGAGGCCGAAGGCGACGCCGATGACCCCCGAGATGACGACCGCGCTGACGCCGACCAGCACCGAGACCCGCGTGCCCACGACGATGCGGCTGAAGATGTCACGGCCGAGGGCATCGGTCCCGAACAGGTGGATGCCCTCCGGGCCCTGCCAGAGCGGCGGCTTCAGACGCTGCAGGATGTCCTGCGCGCTCGGGTCGTAGGGAACGAGCCACGGCCCGAAAAGCGCGGCGAAAAGCGCAACGAGCACGATCGCCAGACCGGCGGCGGCGAGATGGCTCGCCAGATAACGTTCGAGAAACGCGGTCATTGGCCCTTCCTCAGACGCGGATCGAGCAGGCCGTACGAGAGATCGACCAGGAGATTGATGACGACGATAACGGCGGCCATGAACAGGACGAAGGCCTGCACGACGGTGAAGTCGCGGTTGGCGATCGCCTGGATCGCAAGCCGGCCGATGCCGGGATAGGCGAAGACCTCTTCCGTGATCACCGCGCCGCCGAGGAGCGCGCCGATCTGCAGGCCCATCACCGTCAGGGTCGGGATCGCCGCGTTGCGCAGCGCATGGGACAGGATGATGCGGCTTTCGCGCACACCCTTGCCGCGGGCCGTGCGCACGTAGTCCGACTGCAGCACCTCTATCATCGACGAGCGCAGGAGACGGGTGATGATCGCGGTCGAATAGGTCGCGAGCACGATCGCCGGCATGACGAGGTTCTGCCAGCCGCCGCGTCCGGAAGGCGGCAGCACGTGGAGGGTCTCGGAAAACAGCAGGATCAGGATGATCGCCAGCCAGAAGGCCGGGAAGCTCTGGCCGATCAGCGAGATCAGGAGGCTCGCCCTGTCGATGGCCGAGCCACGGTTGGCGGCGGCAAGAATGGCGAGCGGAACCGCAAGCGCGACCGACATGACGAAGGCGGTGCCGGCAAGTTCGACGGTTGCCGGCACGCGCTCCAGAACGAGCTGCATCGCAGGCTGCTCGTAGCGCAGCGACAGGCCGAAATCGCCCTGCACGGCGCGGCTGAGGAAGTCGACATATTGCACCGCGAGAGGCCGGTCGAAACCCATCAGACGGCGAAAGCGCTCGATCTCCTCCAGCGAAGCCTCCGGCGGCAGGAAAAGCGCCGATGGATCGCCGCCGATCCGAACGAGGAAGAAGACGGCAACCGACACGCCAAGCAGCACGACGACGGCATAGAGCAATCGGGATATCAGAAAATGGGCCACAGCTTGCGTAACTCCCTGCGCGACCTGCAATCGAAGCATCGATTGCGACCGGACGAACGCCGGTCACGATCGATGTCCTTGTCAGAAATGCGCCTTACGCAGATCGATGACGCTGTCCGGCCGCGGAGTCCAGGACAGTTTCGCATCGAGGCCGTAGATCAACGGCAACTGGAGCATCGGCAGATGCGGAGCCTCTTCCTTGATGATGGCCGCCGCCTTCTGGTAGATCGCCGTCCGCTCCGCCGGGTCGATGGTTCCGGCGCCGGCGTTCAGCAACGCATCGAGCTCGGGATTGCTGTAATAGCTCTGATATTCGCCGGTATGCAGCAGCGGCATCCACACGAGGTTCGGATCACGGCCGCTCCAGCCGGGGAAGGTGATGCCCTCGCGACCCTTCTTTTCCGAAATCTGACCCCAGACGCCGGGTTCGATGTACTGGATATCGGCCTTGATCCCGACCCTTGCCAGGAACCCGGCCGTTGCCTCGACGATTTCGCTGTCTTTCATGTAGCGGCCCTTGCGGGTCATCAGCGGAATGGTGAAACCGTCCGGATAGCCCGCTTCGGCAAGCAGCGCCCTGGCCTTGTCCGGATCGAACGGATAGGGCTGCCAGCTCGGGTCATATCCGAAGGCGTTCTGGGGCAGGGTGAGCGCGATGCGGTTGCCCATGCCGTTCAGCAAAGCTTGCTGGATGGCATCGACGTCCACCGCATAGTTGATCGCCTGGCGGACGAGCTTGTTCTTGAGCGGCGTGTCGCGTGTGGTGTCGAAGGCGAGGAAGTAGAGGAATTCGCTGGCCACCGACGCGACTTTGGTATTGCCCCCCTCCAAGGCGGGAATGTCTTCGGGAGGGATGTCCACCGCAATGCCGACCCCGCCGCTTTTCAGTTCCGCGATACGCGTGCGGGTTTCCTTGATCGGCCGGAAGACGACCCTGTCGATTGCCGGCTTTCCGCCCCAATAGTCCGGATTGGCCTCAAGGACGACCTGTTCGTCTTTCTGCCACGCGACGAAACGGTACGGGCCGGTGCCGACCGGCTTGGAGGCGAGCGCCGCGCCGTCGTCCTGTTGCGTGTAGGACGGCGGGACGATCAGAGCCGGGAAGCTTGCCTCGTAGAGAGAAAGCAGCATCGTCGGGAAGGGTTTTTCCGTTTTGATGTCGACGGTATAGTCGTCGACGATTTCGACCGCCTTGATCTGCGCAATCCGGGCGTAATACGGTGCCTTGAAACCTGGATCGAGCGCGCGATCGAAGCTGTATTTCACAGCGGCGGCGTTGAAGGGCTCGCCGTTATGGAACTTGACGCCCTCGCGCAACTTGAAACGCCAGGTGAGCGGATCCGGGTTGCTCCAGGAAGTGGCCAGAGCCGGGGCGATCTCGCCATTCTCGTCCTGTGTGACCAGGGCATCGTAAATCTGGAAAAGGACGTTCGCCGTGGGGAACGTGGAATGCTTGGCGGGGTCCATCGAATAGGCGTCGGCCGGCTGGGCGACGACGAGTGTCGCCGGCCCCTGGGCGGGCGAGGCGGTCGGCAACGATGGGATTGCCACGGCGGCGAGCGCGCCAATCATGAAATGCCGTCTCAGGATATTTTTCATATGTTCACCCTCTTTTGTTCGTTGGCCGGGAAATCCGCTCGACGGGTCTCCTCAGGTTTCTTTTCTGCGGGCCGGACCCTTGACCAGGGCTATGGCCGCAAAGTGATCCAGGCGCTCGAGGCGAAAGGCCACGGTTCCGCCTGTCCTTTCGATGGGCAGCTCTTTGCCGTCCTGAAGCGAAAAGGCGATGTCCGCGTCCGTTTCCACGCAGACCTCGAAGCCGGCAAGCGGTGTCAGTTCCGTCAAACCCTTTGTCCGCACCGCCGCGCCGTTGATCAGGTGCAGAACCGTCCCGTCGCGATGAGCGTAGATGATGGCCTCGACGGCATTGGATGCCGTCGTCCGGACCGGCGCGGCACCGATCCGATCCTCGATCAATGCTCCGAGAAGCAGGCGGTATTCCGGCATGGAATAGCGATGATATAGCGCCCCGGCACGCCACGGCAGCCAGAGCGCCAGTCCTGTGCCGAACCGCCGTTCGATGAGGCCGGGGGCCTTGCCGTCGCCCTCGATCGTGGTGAATTCCGGCGCGTTGTTGACGAAGGGACCGATGATGCGCAGATCGTCGTGCGCGTCGCCGGCATCGAACGGCGCCCAGAATTCGCCGGCAGCGGGGATATGGGGGACGTCCTGAACGGCTTTCTGCAAAGCCGGCCGTTTCAGGGCGAAATAGGCGCCAACCGCCGTGCGTGCCGCGCCCGGCATTCCCGGCAGGCAGCGCAGGGGAGGGGTTTCTCGCCTTGCGCCGATGTCGTCCATTGCGGCGAGATCGGCGGTCGCGGCAATTGTGCCGCCGCGTTCGACATAGGCATCGAATGCGGCTGCGTCGGCATCCGAGAGGCAGCTCACTGCCGGCAGGATGACGAGGTCGTAGCGGGCGAGCTCCGCCGCGTTCACGCCCGGCGCGACGACGATGTCGTAGGGATAGCGGAGGTCGGACAGCATTTCGCACAAGCCGCGGAATTCCGCGACGTGGCCGTCGCCATTCGGCGCGCCCGCCATGCGGCCGCCGTCCTCGCCCCACATGCGGCTGTCCTCGGAGCGGACGATCGCGATGCGGGCAAGGCTCCTCAAGCCGTCGTACCAATGCGCATTCTTCCGGTAATACGCGCCGAGCGCCTGCAGGGCGGGCACGAAACGCGCGTCTTCCTGATCGAGCAGGCCGTTCACGGCCGGCGCCGTGCTCGCGCCGTGCGCGGCCGCCTGGATCAGGTTGTGGATCAGGCGTGCGTTCGGCATGGCGGATTGCCGGCTGGCAAAGACTTCCGACGTCGTCTGGATCAGCAGCGGCGGGTGAGCGGGCTTCAGGGCGCGCGCCATCAGCGCCTCTTCCGCAGCCCAGTGATTCCAGATCGGTTGCGGGTCGACCGGATTCGGCATGACCGGATTCGACACCTGCGAGCCGATGATGTCGGTGATCCCGGCCATGCGGCGGATGTCCCAGCCGTCGTGAACGTGGTGGTAGGGGACGATGGCAGCGGCGGGATTGCGCTCGTGAACGAACCGGCGGACGCGTCCCATGTAATCCGCGAGAAAGTTCTGCCGCCAGATTTCATAGTCCGGCTCGCGGCGATCGGGAGCCGGGATCGGCCTGCCGGTTGCCGCCTCGACGATCCCGCGGCAACGCTCGCAGTAGCAGCGCGGCACATGCAGGTAGTTGAAGAAGAACCCGTCAGCAGCGGGATAGCGTTCGAGGATCTCGTCAAGGATCTGATACACCTGCGTCTGCCAGAAAGGGCCGGTCGCGCAGATCTGCGGCATGTTCCAGACTTTGCTGATCGCGCCGTCGGACTTGCGCACGAACCAGTCCGGATGCGTCTTCTCCATGCCTTCGCGGCCTTTGGAAATATCCATCCGCACCAGAACGCGGATGTCTTCCGCCTTCGCGGCCTTCAGGAAATCGCCGAGAAAGTCGCCCTTCAGGTACGGGTTGACGGTCTGGGAGCCAAGACGGGTGGGATACCAGGCGGAAAAACCGCCGCCCATGACGATACAGGCGTTGGCGCCGACGCTTTTGATCTCGTTTATGAGATCGTCGATGCTCGTTTCACAGGCATCCGTTTCTCTCAGCAGATGCTGGAAGAAACGCAGAGGCTTCCGAGTCCAGGCTAGGGGCATTGTCCGCCTCCGCCCCAAACCGTATCGGCTGGGCTTGGAACGGCGGAAACGCCGCCAGCCTCAATGCGTTCGCCTTGCAGCAACGGGCAGAGACACATTGTCCTCCGGTGCGATAGCTTATCGTCGAGCCTGTATTCCAGCATGCAATGTCCAACCGACTGTGATGCCCGCGTCTCGTGGCGTTTCTGCCGGTTAGGTGACCCTCCCGCGATCGGAAGGTGAATAGAAACTTTGGGAAAAGACATTTTCCATTTGGCCGGCGGGAACGAAGGCAAGCGTGGTTCTCTCGCGACTGTCATCGCCCGTCGGCGGCCGGAATGAGAGCAAAATGCATTAAATCTGGATCGTTATTTTGCTCTATCCATTTGTTAACGCATCAAATTTCTCCAGAAAGTGCGCACACTTTTTGGTTTGATGCCGTAGCGGAGCGGCTTCAACAACTGGTAAGTTGCCGCAAGAACAGAGGATAGGGGACAGCCAGTGCTGTGGGAGTAGGCGGTGAGAGAGCTTAACGATATTCGCTTCTTCGTGAAAACGGCGGAGCTTGGCAGCTTTACGGCGGCGGCCTCAAGCCTGGGCGTTTCGGTTTCATTGGTCACCAAGCGTATCCAACGCCTCGAGCAGGAACTGGGCGTGGCGCTTCTGGCCCGCAGCACGCGCCAGCAAACCCTGACGGAGCTGGGCCAGAAGTATTACGAACGCATGCGGGGACTCCTCTTTGAAATGGACGAGGCGGCTCAGCAGCTCCGGGCCGACAACGCATCCCTGGAGGGCCGGGTGCGGATCAGCGTTACGCCCGCTTTCGGCCGCACGGTGCTCGTGCCGGCCCTCTCGGCCTTCATGGAAAGAAACAGGCATATCGAGATCGATTTATATCTGGGCAGGCAGACCGCGGATCTGATCAAGGCGGACTTCGACATCACGATGCGGGCCTACCAGCCGGGGGATTCACGGTTCAAGCGCAAGGTGATCGCCAGTGGGACGCGGCGAACCGTCGCCTCGCCGAGCCTGCTTGCCAAGTACGGTACTCCTGGGGATCCCGAGGCCCTGCAGTCATTTCCCTGTCTGGGAAATCCCCTCGCCCCGGACTGGGAGTTCAAGGACGGCTCGGGGAAACCGCAAAAGCACAGAATCGCCGGCCATCTCCGTTCGGACAGCGGCGATATCGTCCTGGCGGCCGCCCTTGAGGGGCTGGGTGTCGCTCAATCGGGGTGGTGGCTGTTCGAGAAGGAAATCGCCAGCGGCAGGTTGATACCCATCCTGGAGGACTACCAGACGGAAGCCGATCCGCTGTGTCTGCTCTATCCGGGGCGCGATCGTGTTCCGGCAAGAGTGCTCGCAGTGATCGACTTCATCGTCGAGATAGGACAAAAGGGATGGTCATCCCCCTACACGACGTAGGATGACGCCGGGACGTCAAAGCCTCCCGCTTGCGCGGCAAGATCGGGAGAGAGGTGCCGCGTTGGCGTGCGAGAGGGGCGGAGAGAACCGGGCTGGAGATCCCGAAACAGCTCATGCTTCAATGAAAGGACAGACCGGAAGATGGTGCAGCCTACAGATGCTTCCCCCATTCATCGCGCGCTCCATGACCGGCGAAGCGTCCGCGCCTATCTCGATCGGGACGTGCCGCGACCGGTGCTGGAGCGCATTCTCGCATCGGCCGCGCGGGCGCCCTCGGGCAACAATACCCAGCCGTGGCAGGTGGAGGTTCTGACCGGGGCGGCGCGGAAAAGGCTCTCGGCCGCGATCCTGGCGGAACGGGCGGCGGGCATCGAACTGCCGCCGCCGGAATACGACTATTATCCTGCCGCCTGGCCCGAGCCCTTCCTCTCCCGCCGCCGGGAGAACGGCTGGGCGCTCTACAACCTGATCGGGGTGAAGCGCGGCGATCGGGAGGGGGCGCGGGCGCACCACGACCGGAACTTCGATTTCTTCGGCGCGCCCGTGGGGCTGATCGTTTCGATCGACCGGCGACTGGGCGAGGGGGCGTATATCGACGTCGGCCTGTTCCTGCAATCACTGGCCGTCGCGGCGGTGGCCGAGGGGCTTGCCACCTGCCTGCAGGCGGCTTTCATGGCCCATCACGCGACCATTCGCGCCGTCCTCGGCCTCGATGCCGGACAGAAGATCATCTGCGGCGTCGCCGTGGGTTACGAGGACCCCACCCACCCCGCCAACGCCTTGCGCACGCCCCGCGAGCCGGTCAGCGGCTTCGCGCGTTTTCACGAGGACTGAACCGGTGCGGGGCGTGCCTGATCCGGGCGCGGCGTTCGCCGCGGCCCGACTTGCCCGGACAGGCGTTACACGCCGATCGGCATATGCTCGGGCGACCGGCTGATGGCGCGCGGCGCGGTCAGTTCCTTCCACCTCGACAGCGCCCTGGTGACAGCGGGAAAAGCCGGCCGCTTCACGTGTTTGCCGCGGCCCGGGCGCGGCTCGTTGGCGCCTTCGCCCCACACCACATCGCCGCGCGAGATCGTGTAGCGCGGCAGGCCCGATACCTTGAGGCCCTCGAAGACGTTGTAGTCGATGACCGATTTTTGCGTCGCTGCCTGGATCGTCTTCGAAGCCTTGGGATCCCACACCACGATATCGGCGTCCGAACCCGGCAGGATGGCACCTTTGCGCGGATAGATGTTGAGGATCTGGGCGATGTTGGTCGATGTCACGGCCACGAATTCGTTCGGCGTCAGCCGGCCGGTCTCCACCCCTTGCGACCACAGCACCGACAGCCGGTCCTCCACGCCGCCGGTCCCGTTCGGGATCTTGGTGAAGTCGCTCAGCCCGAAACGCTTCTGCTCGGTCGTGAACGCGCAATGGTCGGTTGCAACCACCTGCAGGGAACCCGACTGGAGCCCGGCCCACAGCGAGGCCTGATGAGCGGCGGCACGGAACGGCGGCGACATGACCCGCCGGGCGGCGTGATCCCATTGCCGGTTGAAGTATTCGCTCTCATCGAGGGTCAGATGCTGGATCAGCGGTTCGCCGAAGACGCGCATGCCCTTCTGCCGCGCGCGCCGGATGGCCTCATGCGCCTGCTCGCAGGACACATGCACGATATAGACGGGCACGCCTGCCGCATCCGCAATGGTGATGGCGCGGTTGACGGCCTCGCCCTCGACTTCGGGAGGGCGCGAATAGGCATGCGCCTCGGGGCCGGAAACGCCGGAGGACATGAATTTCTGCTGCAGCGCCGCAACGAGGTCGCCGTTCTCGGCATGGACCAGGGGCAGCGCGCCGAGCGCGGCGCAACGCTGGAACGAGGCGAACATCTCGTCGTCGTTGACCATGAGCGCGCCTTTGTACGCCATGAAGTGCTTGAAGGTGTTGATGCCGCGGGCGACGACTTTCTCCATGTCGTCGAATATCTGCTCCGACCAGCCTGTGATGGCGACATGGAACGAATAGTCGCTGCAAGCCTGCCGCGCCGCCCGCTCTTCCCAGACGTCGAGCGCTTTCAGCAGGCCATCCTGACCGGGAATGACGAAATCGACCACGAGCGTCGTGCCGCCCGAGAGCGCGGCATAGGTGCCGCTTTCCCAGGTCTCGGCCGTGGTCGTGCCCATGAAGGGCATTTCGAGGTGGGTGTGAGGATCGATCCCGCCCGGGATGATCAACGCTCCTTCGGCGTCGATCACCGTGTCACCCGACAAATTCTCTCCGATCGCGACGATCTTCTCACCCTCGATCAGTACATCCGCTTCATAGCTACGATCCGCTGCAACGATCGTGCCGCCTTTGATGACCTTCGACATTTTTCAATTCCCTTCTGTTATTACACGTGAGAAAAACCGCAATACTGACCGACCGTCGGCCTTGTCGCGGCAACGGCCTGTTTTAGTGGTCGCGGAAAGTGAAACGAGGCGGCCGACCGAGGCTTTCACCGCCCCGGAAACATCCGGCAGCGTTCGCCTTCAGCACCGCCCTTCGCGATGTCATGCTGTATTCCCCTGTTTTTTATCGTTGAGCGCTTATCGATCCGGCATCTTCCGTCCGGTTGCCCCGGGGGGAGCCTGCTGTGCGGCTATAGGCGCAAGCGGTGCAAGGCGTGGACATGCGGATGTTATGACCGATAAAACAATGACTTGCATGTCGTCTTGCGCAAGATGACCTTTTCAGCATGCTTTCTCTTGACATTTTTTTATCAATTGGTCAATAATTGACTATACGATAAAAACAAAGGGGATCCAATGATGCATGCATCGGTTGGCTGTCGAGATGGCAGCAAGGTGGGACGGGAGACGAAGGATGTCTCTGCTCTCGATCGGCATATGAGTCATCGCGCCGTCGCTGCTGCGGCAGTTCAGTGATCACTTGTCGTGTCTGGATTTCGAGACGACGCCTGCGCGGCCGGCCGCGCGAGCGAGGCAGAGATTGCGTCGCTCCGCCAGGACGCTTGCGCAATTCGTGACCGCCACTGGGGCCGGGAGATCACCTTCTCCCGAAAGGTCTTCATTCCGCTGACGAACATGTGCCGCAATACTTGCGGATATTGTGTCTTCGTCAAACATCCGGGTGATCCCAAGGCTGGCTACCTGACGCCCGAGGAGGTGCTCGACATAGCCCGCCGCGGTGAGCGTCTGGGTTGCAAGGAGGCGCTTTTTTCATTGGGCGAGCGTCCGGAGCGGCGTTACGACGAAGCTGCCGGGATATTGGCCGGTCTCGGATACGAGACGACCATCGACTACCTGGTCGATGCGTGCCGGCTCGTTCTCGAGAACACGTCTCTCATTCCGCATGTCAATGCCGGCACCTTGACCGGAAGCGAGGTCGCCCGGCTGCGGGATGTCTCGGGTTCGATGGGAATGATGCTCGAAAACGTCAGCAAGCGCTTGATGAAGCCGGGCCTGCCCCATCATGCCTGTCCCGATAAATCGCCTCTGCTCCGCCTGCGAACCATCGAGGCGGCCGGCCGGCTGAACGTGCCTTTCACCACCGGCATCCTCATCGGCATCGGCGAGACCTGGGAGGAGCGTGTCGACAGCCTGATCGCCATCAACGACGTGCATCGTCGTCATGGCAATGTCCAGGAGGTCATCGTCCAGAACTTCCGGGCCAAGCCGGGGACCGCGATGGCGGAATGGATCGAGCCGTCGCGCGAGGACATGCTGCGGACTCTCGCCGTTGCCAGACTTCTGCTTGATCCGGCCATCAGTCTCCAGGCGCCTCCCAATCTGGACGAGGCCTTCGAGGAGTATATCGACTCGGGCATCAACGACTGGGGCGGCATTTCACCGCTCACCGTCGATCACATCAATCCGGAGCGCGCCTGGCCGACGCTGGCCGAACTCTCCAGGAGAACGGCGGCAAAGGGATATCGGCTCGCCGAAAGGCTCACCGTCTACCCGAAGTATTTGACCGGCTGCCGGCCGACACTCGCAGCGCCCCTGTCGCGTCTGGCCGGGGCCGGCGGCCTGGCCCGCGACCAGTTTACGAGCTGAAACCATGAGCATCGACCTACAAGGCTTGCGGCAGATCGAAGGCCGCGCCGCGCCGGCACTGGCAGAGACATCGAG
The DNA here is from genome assembly GCF_053570585.1 of Pseudochelatococcus sp. B33. Classification (NCBI taxonomy): domain Bacteria; kingdom Pseudomonadati; phylum Pseudomonadota; class Alphaproteobacteria; order Hyphomicrobiales; family Chelatococcaceae; genus Pseudochelatococcus; species Pseudochelatococcus sp. B33. The sequence continues at coordinate 131,671 of NZ_JBSEFH010000010.1, forward strand.
ACCGGTGCGGGCCATTCTGGAACGCGCGCTGTCGGGCCTCGAAATTTCGCGGGAACAGGGCGAGACGTTGTTCCGTGCCGAGGGGCCGGATCTGGCGGCGCTGATCGGCACGGCGGACGCGGTGCGGCGCGAGCGTGTCGGTGACCGGGTCACGTTCGTGACCGTGCGCAACATCAACTTCACCAATGTCTGCTACATGGCGTGCCAGTTCTGCAATTTCGGCGTGCGGAAGGACGCGGCCGGCGCCGAGCTTCTGACGCCGGAACAGGTGGCGGACCGCGCCGAGGAGGCGTGGAAACGCGGCGGCACCGAGGTTTGCATTCAGGGCGGCCTGCATCCCGACATTCCCGGTGACTATCACGTCGCGCTGCTGCGCGCGGTGAAGGCCCGCGTTCCGAAGATGCATGTCCATGCCTTCTCGCCGTTCGAGATCTGGTACGGCGTGCGGAAGACGAAAATGGCGTTGCCCGACTATCTGGCGATGCTGAGGGAGGAGGGGCTCGGGTCCATTCCCGGCACCGCCGCCGAAATCCTCGATACCGAGATTCGATTGCAGCTGACACGCAACAAGCTCTCCGCGGATGAATGGGAAAAGATCATTCGAGCCGCGCATGCGCAGGGCATCCGCACGACGGCGACGATCATGTACGGGCATATCGACGGCCCCGGGCACTGGGCGGCCCATATCGATCGCCTGCGCGCGATCCAGAAGGATACCGGCGGGTTCACGGAGTTCGTGCCGCTCGGGTTCATTCACGAGAACACCAGGCTTTACCGCAACACGCCGGGAGTGCGCCCTGGGCCCACAAACCCCGAGAACCTGCGCATGCATGCCGTGGCGCGGCTCATGCTGCAGGGGCACATCGACAACATCCAGGCCTCGTGGGTCAAGCTGGGGCCGGAGATGGCGCAGACCATGCTCAGATGCGGCGTGAACGACCTCGGCGGTACGCTCATGAACGAGAGCATTTCGCGCGCCGCCGGCGCGAAACACGGTCAGGAGATCACGCCGCGCGAGATGGTGCGCATCATTCGCGCCGCCGGGCGTGTGCCGGTGCAGCGCACGACGCTTTACGCCACCGTGGAGGACTTTTCGGACCACGATCCGCCCGAAATCGCGCCGCTCGTCGCGCGTGCGCAGGGCGTTAGTCCCGTCGCCTTCCTCAATCGGGCACAGCCCCGGCACGCGTCGGGAGGCTAGAGATGAACGGTGCCCGCAGAAAGGTCGTTCTGCTCGCCGGTGGCGTCGGCGGTGCGCGCATGGCCGAGGGTCTGAGCCGCGCCCTGCCGGAGGAGGCGCTGACCGTGATCGCCAATGTCGGCGATGACGACACGTTCTACGGGCTGCTCGTCTGTCCCGACATCGACACCATCCTCTACACGCTTTCCGACCGCATCGATCGACGCCAGGGATGGGGCGTGGCCGACGATACGGTGAACGCGCTCAACATGCTGCGCGACCTCGGCGCGCCGGTATGGATGAAGCTCGGCGACGCCGATTTCGGCCTGCACATCTGGCGAAGCTGGCGCCTGGGGCAGGGGGCGTCGCTGCAGGATGTCATCGCGGAATGCGCGGTGCGCCTCAAGGTGCCCGCGCGGATCCTGCCGGCCACGGACGATCTTCTGAGGACGAAGCTCCTGACCGACGAAGGGCTGTTCGATTTCCAGGCTTGGTTCGTCGGACATCGCTGCAAGCCCCGGGTGCGTGAGGTGCGGTATGTCGGCGCTGACATCGCCGTCGCCGGCAGCGCTGCCCTGGAATCCATTCGAAGCGCCGACCTCATCGTCTTCGCGCCGAGCAACCCGCTGCTGTCGATTGAGCCGATCCTGGCGGTCAAGGCTATCCGGGACGCAGTAAGGCAAAGCCGGGTGCCGCGCATCGGGATCTCGCCCCTGATCAACGGCAAGGCCGTCAAGGGGCCTCTCGCGCAACTTCTCGCCGACCTCGGGCAGCCGGGGGGAGCATCAGGTGTTGCGGCTCGCTATGGCGGGCTCCTCGATGGCTTTGTCGTCGACCGGGGCGACACGGCCGACATCGACGCCATTCGGAGCGACGGGCTGTCGGTGCTTGGCACCGACATCATGATGCGCGATCCGGCTGACGCGGAACGGCTGGCCCGGGAGGTTCTCGATTTCGCTGCCGGGCTGCGCCCCATTTCCGATGGAGGACCGCTGTGAGGCTTGCAATCGCGATCCTGATGAAAGATCCGGCGGATGCGAAGACCCGCCTGAAGCCCGCGTTGGGCAACGATGCGCGGGAAGACCTCGCCCTGCTGCTGTTCGAAAACACGCTCGGCTTCTTTCGGCGTTTTCATGCGCAGGAGCCCCTGGCGGTGGTCACACCATCGCGCCGCATTGCCGAAATCGGCCGCGCGCACGGTGCCATCGCCCTTGAGGAACAGGCGCAGGGAGGCATCAACGGCGCGGCCGCACGTGCCGCCGAGTGGGCGCGCAGCATCGACGCGCGGTCGCTGCTCGTCATCCATGCCGACGTTCCGACACTGGTCGCGGCCGAGATTTCCCGTCTGATCGAGGCATGCAGCCGGCACGCGGTCGTGATCGGCGAATCCCATGACGGCGGCACCAATGCGCTGCTGCTGTCGCCGCCGGACGCCATCCCGTTCCAGTTCGGACCCGGCTCCGCTGCGGCGCATGAGGCGGCGGCCGGAGCCGGGGGGCGCGCCAGTATCCGCCTGCGTCTCTCTCATCTGAGCCGTGACATCGACACGCCCGCGGATCTGTTTTCGGCGTCCGTCCGCGCCGGCGCCGGCAGGGACGGCCTGAAGGCGTTCGCGATCGACGGCATTCCGGAGGTGGCGGCGGGGGACAACCTCGCTGTGCTGATGGCAGATGCGCTGTCGCGCAACGGCGGCGTATTGCGGCCGTACGACATTGTGGTGGTGGCGCAGAAGGTGGTTTCGAAGAGCGAGGGACGACTGGTTCCGCTTGCCGCCTACAGCCCGTCGGCGCGAGCGATGCAGATCGCCGCGGAGATCGGCAAGGATGCGCGCAAGGTGGAGGCCATCCTTGCGGAATCGAGCGAGATCATTCGATCGCGGCGGCAGGAACCGGACGGACTGCTGATCACGCGCCACAGGCACGGCTGGATCTGCGCCAATGCCGGGATTGACGAGTCGAATCTCGGCGACGGCAGGGAAGGCATGCTGCTGCTGCTTCCTGAAGATCCCGATGCAAGCGCCGCGAGGATCAGAGCGGGTCTCGAGGAACGCTACGGCGGGCCGATCGGCGTCGTCGTGACCGACACGTTCGGCCGGCCGTGGCGGCAGGGGTTGGTGAACGTCGCCATCGGCGTTGCCGGTGTGCCCGCGGTCGTTGACTGGACCACGCGCGCCGATGCCTACGGCCGGGGGCTCAAGGCGACCCTGCCGGCCTTCGCCGACGAGCTCGCGGCGGCCGCGGGACTGCATATGCAAAAGGATGCCGGATTGCCGGTCGTCGTCCTGCGGGGACTGGCCTGGAGCGACGACCGGAACGCCACGGCGCGGGACGTGTTGAGACCGATTTCGCAGGAGCTGTTTCTATGACAATCGCAATACTCGGAGGGACGGGCCCACAGGGCCAGGGGCTGGCGCTCAGGTTCGCCCGCAGCGGCATCACCGTAGTGCTGGGCTCGCGCGACGAAGCCCGGGGCGCCGACGTCGCCGGAGAACTGAACGCAAGGCTTGCCGCGACGGGACAGCCGTTCGTGCCGATCACCGGGAGCGACAACCTCGCCGCCGCCCGGGCTGCCGAGAGGATCGTCATTCTGGCCGTTCCGTTCGCCGCGCACGAGGCGACGCTGGAGACCATCCGCCCGGCGCTCTCCGGAAAGATCCTCGTCGATGTCGTCGTGCCGCTGGCGGCAGGCAATCCCCGCCTCTACGGCCCGCCGCCCGAGGGCTCGGCAACGGAGGCCGCCCAGAAGCTTCTCGGGGAGGGCGTGGCTGTCGTTGGGGCGCTCCACAACGTTTCCGCCCATTCGCTGAACGATCTCGACAGCGCGATCAACTGCGACGTCCTCGTGTGCGGCGACGATGCCGGAGCCAAGGAAGAGGTCTCGGCCCTCGTTGCGCGGCTCGGCGTGCAAACCTATGACGCCGGTCCTGCCACGAGCGCGCGCTGCGTGGAGGCGATCACGCCGCTTCTGATCCGGTTGAATATCTCGAAGAAGGTTCCCTTCACCCATGCGGGCGTCCGCATCTGGGCGCCGGAACACCGACCGTCATGACGGCGCCGCGGCACGCTGCCCGGATCCCGATCCATAAAGATACGAATGGAGGAGAGAATGGATTTTGGTATTACGTTCAAGGGCTTTGTCGAAGCCGATAGAGCCCGTTATCTGGTGAGGGCCGCCGAATATGCCGGCTTCAGCCATTGCTGGTTCTACGATTCACATATCCTTTGGCGCGAAAGCTACCCGGCCATGGCCATGGGCATCGAGCACACCCGCCACATGCATTTTGGACCGCTGGTCACCAATCCGGATGTGCGCGACTGGTCGCTGGCCGCTTCGCTGTTCGGCTCGCTTGCCAAGCAGAGCGGAGGGCGGTTCGAAATCGCGGTCGGGCGTGGCGACTCCTCGCGCCGGGTCATGGGCAAGAAGCCGGCGTCGCTCGCACGCGTGGCGGAATTCGTGCACAAGGTCAAGGCCATGGTGAGGGGCGAGGAGGTCACCTATCCGGAATGCCCGGAGCCGGTGAAGTTTCCCTGGGCCGTCGGCTACGAGCTGCCCGTATGGATCGGCGCCTATGGGCCCATGGCGCTCAGGACGGCGGGCGAGAACGCCGATGGCGTCGTGCTGCAGATTGCCGAGCCGGGCCTTTGCAAATGGTTCACCGATCAATGCATCGAGGCGGGTAAGGCGGCCGGCCGTGACATGTCCGGCTTCAAGTCGATGGCGGCCGCGCCTGCCTATTTCGGCGACAAGGCACGCGCGATCGAGGCGACGAAATGGTTCCCCGCCATGGTCGGCAATCATGTTGCGGACATCGTCGAGAAGTACGGCAGCGATTCCGGCCTCGTCCCCGAGAGCCTGACCAAATACATCGAAAATCGCCGCGGCTACGACTATTCGAAGCACGGACAAAGCGACAACCCCTATCTCGACTTCATCACGCCTGATATTGTCGAGAGCTTCTGTGTGCTCGGCGAGCCGGACGATCACATCGCCAAGATCAGGAAACTGCAGGAGGGAGGCGTGACGCAGTTCAACATTTATCTCGACAGCGGCGACGAGGAGGAGATCATTGCTCGCTATGGCCGGGAAGTTATCCCTGCCTTCAAACAGGGTTGACCACGGCAGCATCGATGCCGGGCGTCCTGGGAGAGCCTCCGGCTCTCCCGACCGGATAAACTGAGAGGAACGTGCAAATGACCGCACCCGGCGAAAACCTTCGTATCAATCCGGACCGTCTGTGGGGTTCGCTCATGGAGATGGCGAAGATCGGCCCCGGTATCGCAGGCGGCAATAATCGTCAGACGTTGACCGATGAAGACAACGAGGGACGCCACCTCTTCAAGCGCTGGTGCGAGCAGGCCGGGCTTCGCATGGGCGTTGACAGGATGGGAACGATGTTCATGACCCGCCCCGGAGAGGACCCGGAGGCCCTGCCGGTCTATATCGGAAGCCACCTCGACACCCAGCCCACGGGCGGGAAGTTCGACGGCGTGCTCGGCGTCCTCGCCGGGCTGGAGGTGGTGCGTTCGCTCAACGATCTGGGGATCAGGACGAAGCGCCCCATCGTCGTCGTGAACTGGACCAACGAGGAGGGCGCGCGTTTCCCACCCGCCATGGTCGCCTCGGGGGTATTCGCGGGCGCGCATACCCTCGAATATGCCTACGACCGTACCGATCTCGACGGAAAACGCTTCGGCGACGAGTTGAAGCGCATCGGCTGGGTGGGAGACGAAGAAGTGGGTGCGCGCAAGATGCACGCCTATTTCGAGTATCACATCGAGCAGGGGCCGATCCTCGAGGCCGAAAACAAGCAGATCGGGGTCGTCACGCATTGTCAGGGGCTGTGGTGGCTGGAGTTCACGCTTACCGGCAAGGAGGCGCATACGGGATCGACGCCGATGGCCATGCGCGTGAATGCCGGGCTCGCCATGGCGCGCATCTTCGAACTGGTGCAGACCGTCGCGATGGAAAGCCAGCCGGGAGCCGTTGGGGGCGTCGGGCAAGTGAAGTTCTCCCCCAATTCGCGCAACGTGCTGCCGGGCACGGTGGTTTTCACAGTCGACATTCGCTCGCCTGACAAGGCCAAGCTCGACGGCATGCGCGCGCGCATCGAGCAGGAGGCGGCGACGATCTGCGAGGCCCTGCAGGTTGGGTGCGCGGTCGAGGTGGCCGGCCACTTCGATCCCGTGACCTTCGATCCGACGCTGGTCGGACGGGTGCGCGCGGCGGCGGAGAAGCTCGGCTACACGCATATGGACATCATCTCTGGTGCCGGGCACGATGCATGCTGGGCGGCGAGGGTCGCCCCCACGACGATGATCATGTGCCCCTGCGTAGACGGGCTGTCGCACAACGAGGCCGAGGACATCTCCAGGGAATGGGCGGCGGCGGGCGCGGACGTGCTCTTCCACGCGGTGGTGGAGACGGCGGAAGGTGTCGAATGATCCGGGGGGATGACCCGGTATCGGATCGTGCTGCGCAGGCTGCCTGTTTCGAGTTCTGGGTGAATTGGCGCAGCGTGCAGAAAAGCAGGAACCACTTTTCGTCGACAAAGCTGCGCAAATGCAAGAACGCCTGGCGCTCTAGCAAAGGCTTTCATTCTGATCAGTCAAGGATGGTTGAGATGAACAATCTGCATGAGGTCGACTGGTCGCGCATTCCACCGCCGAAGGACGACGGCGGCGCTGCGCATTTGCGCGGTGCGGCCGTGCCGGGCGTGCCGCTCATCGCGACGGACGGGACCACGATCAATCTTGCCGAGCTGGAAGGATTGGCCGTCGTCTACGCCTATCCCCGGACCGGACAGCCTGGTGTACCATTGCCCGAGGAATGGGACATGATTCCGGGCGCCCGCGGCTGCACTCCGCAATCGTGCGCGTTTCGTGATCATTTTGACGAACTGCGGGATTTGGGCGTCGAACACCTGTTCGGACTGTCGACGCAGGAGACGGCCTATCAGCAGGAGGCGGCGGAGAGGTTGCATCTGCCGTTTCCGCTGCTATCGGACGAGACGTTGTCCTTTGCCCGCGCGCTCGGTCTGCCGACTTTCGAAGTTGAGGGCATGACATTGCTCAAGCGCCTCACGCTCGTCATCGATCGTGGGCGCGTCGAAAAGGTCTTCTATCCGATATTTCCGCCCGACAGAAATGCAGGCGATGTCATCGCCTGGCTTGGCGCGCGGAAACTGTGAGCCTGAAAAACCAGTCGAAAACGGGTTTTGAACCCCTGACAAAACCTCGCGGGGTCGGCTGGCCGGTGATTTTGGCTCCCTCCGGTATTGCCGATCCTCGCCGATGCAACCGGCATCGACTGCGGTCGGCGCCAAAGGAAGCCAGATTGGCAGGATGGCCAGCATCCCCCGGCCATCCTCAACCCTGAGATTCTGTGAGGGGTTCTTCATGTCGCCGCGCCAGAAACACACGGCGGAACCCCGGCGCGGCGGCAGATTGCCCGCCGGAGTAGATGCGTTTCATCTTGGATGGCTGATCCGGTCGACCTCGACCGTGGCGCCTCCGTAATGCTTCGATCTGTAGGCAGGAGAGTCAAGCTGTTTGGTCGCAGCGACCGATATCTAGTACGCAGTTGCTCGCTATCCGGAACGCATATCGACTATGCGTCGATCCTTCGTGCTGTGCAATCTTGTTCGCTGCTTAAATAAACGACAATTGCATCCAGAAATTTCGGCGAATTAATGTTGACATATTTTGACCATCTGATAAAAATGTATAAGGGAAAATTTCAAACTAAAATATAAACAGAGGGAAATCAAAATGATGCACGTTAATAGAAGGTCGATTCTGTACGGAATGGCCGGTTTGCTTGGCTATGGTGCGGCAATCACAAAATCTCACTCGCGTGATACATTAGTTATACCGACATATGGCGGGCGATGGGAGAAGTTCTGGCGGGATGTACTTGTTCCGGGCTTGCGAGAGAAGGCGGATATCGAGCCCACGATTATGACGGGGCTAAGCAAGACATTTGCCACAACGGTGCGCGCGGCAGGCGGCAATTCGCCCCTGACCGTTTTCATGGCCAATGAGAATTATGCGCATCTGTTGAGGTCTGAAGGTATATTCGAGCCGATTCCAGTGGAAAAGGTTCCGAATTTGGAGCGTGTGTATCCTTTCGTCAAGAACAAGGATAACAACGGTGTCCGAGCTATCATTTCGCCTATCGGGCTCGCCTATCGAACGGATCTGGTAAAAACGCCCCCCACTGCGTGGGCTGACTTGTGGGACAATCCGGAGTTCAAGGGAAAGATCGGATTGTATCAGATCGGCGCCACGGCGGGCATGCTTTTCCTGGCTCTTACCGCCAAAATCTTTGGCAGCTCCGAGACCGATATGGATGTAGCATTCGCGCAAGTGCGTAAGTTGCTACCATTCCAGCAGGCTGACTTCAGCGGCACGAACTCCACGTTGTTGGCTCGGGGTGATGTCAACGTGGCGATGCTCGACTTCCCGGAGGTTGTTGCTCTCAAGCAGAGAGGGGTGCCGGTTGAACTGGTCGTTCCCACGGAGGGCGTCGTGGCGTTCGACCAGTCGTTCAACATCGTAAAAGGCGGGGCCGAAAAGGAAGCGGCTTATAGATACATAAACTACATTCTCGATCCCGAGGTGCAGACGCAAATGGCGCGCGAATTCTATACGGCGCCAACCAATATGGACAGCGTTGTTCCTGCAGACCTGTCTGCTGAAATACCGATCAGCGGAGAGAGAATGTCCGAGATAAACTGGTTCAATTGGGATGTTATCAACCCCATGATGCCGGAAATACTTGACCGTTGGAATCGAGAAGTCAGGTAGGCGTTCGGATTGCCCTTCGCCACGGAGGGCAGTTCCTCGGAATTCCAGGATCATTCCCTCGCCGGGCCAGCGCAGCGTGCGGAAAAGTGGATACTACTTTTCGTCGACAAGGCTGTGCAAAATCAAAAGTCTAGAGCAAAATGCATTAAATCTGAACCGCTATTTTGCTCTATCTCTTTGTTTGTGCATCAAATTTATCCAAAAAACGGGGTTCATTTTTGGTTTGATGCAATAGAGAGCGCGTTCCGATACTGTCGAAGCGTCTGGCGCTTCAGAAACAGCTGGCCAGAGGGATGGCATTGGCGGCTCAAAAGGCTGCCGAGCAGCAATTCAGAGAGGAAACGGATGGCAAGTCAGCCACATTTGGCGCTTCGCGCGTTATCGAAAAGCTTTGCCGGGCGTCCCGTGCTAAAGGGTATTGATCTGGAAATTCAACAAGGCGGTTTCGTCTCACTGCTGGGACCGAGCGGCTGCGGGAAGACGACGACGCTCAGATGCGTCGCGGGGTTTGAATTTCCCGATTCCGGGGAAATCCTTTTCAAAAATGAAAACATCGCGCTGCGAGATCCGGCGAAGAGAAACTTCGGAATGGTGTTTCAATCCTATGCGCTGTTCCCCCACCTCACCGTACATGAGAACATATCGTTCGGCTTGGAAATGCGGCGCGTCAACAAAGTCGAGCGTGATCAGCGGATTGCGAGAATGCTTGAGCTCGTTCAGTTGAGGGGCAAGGAAGACAGCTATCCCCGTCAACTGTCCGGCGGCCAACAGCAGAGAGTGGCGCTCGCGAGAGCAATTGCTTTTGAGCCCGATGTTCTGCTTCTGGACGAACCGCTTGCAAACCTCGATGCGGTACTGCGAGACGAAATGCGGTACTTCATCAGAGAAATTCAGAAACGGCTGAATCTGACGGCGGTTTACGTCACTCACGATCAAGCCGAGGCCATGGCGATGTCGGACCAGATCGTGGTGATGTTCGACGGCGAGATCGCACAGAAGGGCTCGCCCACGGCCGTGTATGGCGCGCCCGCTTCCCGGCGCGTGGCATCATTTATCGGCCGCGCCAATTTCCTCGAAGGAACTGTCGAGAGAAGGGGGCAGGGGGGGCAGCACCTGATTGCAACGAAAGCAGGCCCTGTTCTTGCGTCGGCGCCTGGTCCGGTCGCAGAAGGGGCGACGGTAACGGTGCTGATACGTCCCGAGGACATCGCCGTGTCCCGGGACGCAAGTGCCAGTCGGGAAGAAGGCCCCGACCCTGGCAATGTATTTCAGACGAAGATCGTCAAGACTGTCTATCACGGTTCGCAATGGGAGATCACCTGCGAAACGGCTGACGGGACACAGCTGTCAACATTCGTTTCCAATCAAGTCGGCGAGTGCACCAACGCGACCGTATTTCTCTCCATCAATGCTTCCCGTTGTCAGGTGCTCGCGCGATGAACACGATCAGCATGAAAGAGAGAAAGTTCGTATTCGGCCTCGATCTGGTACTTGTTGCACCTGCGCTTCTTCTGGTTATCGCGTTCATTGTGGTGCCCTATATCAACGTCGTAGGCATCAGTTTCAGCACACACAGCCGGGGCGAAACCGAGTTCACTCTCAACAGCTACACACGAATTCTCACGGATGGCTTCTATCTCGAGGCACTCGGCAGGACCTTGCTCATAGGCCTGATTGTCTCGACACTTTGCCTGATCATCGGTTATCCGCTTGCCTATCATCTGGCGCGGACGCGGACGAAGTGGAGCGGCCTTCTCTATGCCGCAGTCCTCTCGCCTTTGCTGATCGGCGTCGTCGTCCGCACCTTCGCCTGGGTCATTGTGCTCTCCAGCAATGGCGTTGCCAACCAGGCGCTGAACATATTCGGGATTCCAATGGGTTCAGTGCAGCTTATGAACAATGAATTCGGTGTTATTCTGGCAATGACGCATGTTCTGCTGCCGATCATGATACTGTCGCTTGTCGGAATACTGCAGACAGTCGACCCGTCGGTCGAAGCAGCCGCGCGCTCTCTTGGCGCTTCTCGCCTGCAGATGTTTCGCCGAGTCACCTTTCCGTTGAGCCTTCCGGGCGTGATTTCCGGCACGATACTCGTGTTTATCCTTGCTGTGAGTGCTTACGTTACGCCCCTGGTGGTCGGGGGGTCGCGAGTCAAAACGTTTCCTATCCTGATCGTGCAGACATTGCTCGATACTTTCCAGTGGGAATTGGGCTCGGCGCTCGCTCTCGTTCTCGCCATGTCGGGGTTGATCATCGTCATCATATTCTCGCGCCTCACCTCGGCTGCTGTCGCGAGGCTGCCATGAAGAAGAGAATTTCACCTCCCCGTGCGGCATTCTATGCTGCAGTTATCCTGACCTATCTGTTCCTTCTCAGCCCCATCGTGCTGGTATTCATCCTTTCCTTCAATGCGGGTGAGCTCCTTGCGTTTCCACCTACAGGCCTTTCGTTGCGATGGTATATCGCTGCGTTCTCGAGCGAACAGTTTCGCAATGCTTTTATTACGTCGGTCAAGCTTGCGGGCGTTTCCGTGCTTGTATCCGGCCTGCTGGGAACGATGGCGGCTATATATTATGTTCGCTATGCAAAATATGCGCGCGGCACCACGAAGTTCTTGTTGCTGAGCCCGCTCATTTTGCCTGAGGTTCTGACCGCTATAGCATTGCTGATATTCCTATACAGCACGGGCTTTCGCCCGGGGTATGTATCCCTGCAGATCGGACATATTCTGATTACGCTGCCGTATGTCTTCATCAACGTTGTCGCGGCACTGAGCAATTTCGATGTCAGCACTGAGCAGGCAGCTCGTGGACTTGGTGCGTCACCCCTGGTCACATTCTATAGGGTCACACTCCCGCTGATCAAGCCGGGTATCATTTCAGGATGCCTGTTCACCTTCGTCATATCGTTCGATCTCTTTAATACCTCCCTGCTCCTGAAAGGAGCCGGCCTCAATACTCTCCCGCTGCAGCTCTACGATTACCTGACCTGGGATCTCGATCCGACGGCGGCTGCGGTGTCCGGGGTGAGTATTGCCGTGACGACCGTCTGCCTGATCGCCCTCGAGCGGACCGTCGGTCTTCGATCCCTGCGCTTCTAGAGGAAGGTGACGATGCCTCACCAGAGACATAAGGGACACGAATTCGATGTCACGGATCCGCAGGCTGGTGCCGGCGGGACCGCGCCGACGGCGCAACGCCAAGTCGGCCCGCCGCGGGGGCCTTTGCATGGACTGCGTGTGCTGGAGATTGCCAACGCAAATGCTTTGGCAATGTGCGGCATGGTCCTGGCCGATCTGGGGGCCGAGGTCGTGAAGCTCCAGCGGCCGGCGGGCGAGAGCCGGGAAGAATACCAGATACCCCACACGGCCGATCTTCTTTCGCGCAACAAGAAGTCTGTCGAGCTCGACCTGAAGGCTGAGGGAACAGTCGAGGCGGTACTGGAACTCCTATCGCGCTCGGATGTATTGATCGAGGGGTTCCGTCCGGGCGTGATGGAAAGGCTTGGCCTGGGGCCGGATACCAGCCTTGCGAGAAATCCTCGCCTGATTTATGGCCGGCTGACGGGCTGGGGACAGATCGGGCCGTTGTCCCGGCAAGCCGGCCACGATTTGAATTTTATCGCACTGACAGGCGCTTTGCACGCTCTAGGCAGGAGGGGAGCGCTTCCGACGCCACCTCTCAACCTGATCGGAAACTTTGCGGGCGGCGGATATTACCTGACGATTGGCGTATTGGCTGGTCTGCTTGAGGCGCGGCTCTCGGGCAAGGGGCAAGTTGTCGACGCATCGATGCTGGATGGATCGGCGTATCTGATGACGCATTATTTCGGCCTTCTGGCTGCCGGGTGCGTCACGCTGACACGCGGAGCGAATCTGCTCGATTCAGGTGCCCCGATCTACGACATCTACGAATGCAAGGATGGACAATACGTCTGCATCGCTCCCATGGAGCAAAAGCACAGGGATGCGCTTGCGTCGGCGCTGGGCATCGAACTGAGAACGAAATCGACTTTCCACGATCCCGATGCGTGGGAGCACGATCGAGCAGTGCTGGCGGAAGCTTTCCTTCGCAAGGCACGCGATGAATGGTGCACGTTCCTGAGGGAAGTGGACGTCTGCCTGACGCCCGTTCTGGACGCGAGGGAAGCGCTTCAACACCAGCACAACGTGCAGCATCAGACCTTCATGACTGTGGGAGACATCGCGCAGCCGGCACCGGGGCCGCGTTTTAGCCGGTCGCGGCTTGCCGTCCCGCAACCTCCACCAAAGCCCGGCTCCACTTCCATTACGGATCTCATCGAAGCATGGGATGCGGCTGCCGAGGTGTGACACATGTGAATACTCAAGCAGAGGAACGATGATGACGATCTTCCAGTTGGATGAATTACGGCCACAGTTCGCGGAGGACGCCAGTTGCTGGATAGCTCCCACTGCTGTTCTCATTGGTCGTGTGGTGTTGCGCAAACAATCCAGTATCTGGTTCGGAAGCATCCTGCGTGCCGATGACGATACGATCGAGATCGGCGAACGCAGTAACGTCCAGGATGGTTGCGTCCTGCATGTCGATCCCGGCTTGCCGATTGTCGTGGGCGCGGACGTCACGATCGGGCATAGCGCGATCATTCATGGCTGCACTATCGGCTCAAACACGCTGATCGGCATGGGCGCCACGATCCTGAACGGCGCCAGGATCGGCGCCAATTGTCTGATAGGCGCCAACTCGCTGATAACAGAGGGAAAAGAGATCCCCGACAACAGTGTCGTGATGGGTTCTCCCGGACGCGTTGTCAGGGAAGTCGATGACGCAACGATCGAGAGCTTGCGTCGATCGGCCGATGTCTACGTCCGCAGAGCCGTCCAGTACAGGCGGGGCCTTGCAGCCATCGCGGAGCCATCAAACGGGTAACAACGATGCCAACTCAATTTGATACTCAGAGGTTTGCACCGGCCGCTGTGCAGGTCTCGGCCATGCCGGGTGGCGGGTGGACGTTGCAATCACCGCTTGCGTTACCGGATGAGCTCGATTTCATCACGGATCGTCTTCGCCAGTGGGCGTCCAGGGCGCCGGAACGGCCCCTGATCTCGGAACGCCGGGGGGACCAGTGGCAAACGCTGACATATGAAGACGTTTACAGAAGATCGGGACGCATCGCACACGAGTTGCTCCGCCGGGGATTGAGCGTCACGCGCCCGCTGATGCTGATTGGAGAGGCGTCGATCGAGCAGTTCTTGCTTCGCACGGCGGCGCTTCTATCCGGCATTCCCTTCGTGCCGGTCTCTCCGGCACTCATTCGGCATCGATCCGACGAACGTTTTCGGGCTGTCATCGAGACGTTCAACCCAGGCATGGTGGTGATGTCCGCCGCCATAGCCGACGAATGTCCCGGGGCGCTATTCGACATTCATCCGCAGACATGCCGCCTCGGCGACTACTCTACCGATCCCTTGCTGAACCCTGGGCAGATGAGTATCGAGGGTCCTCGTGATCTGAACATGGATAGCGTGGCGGCCTATTTCCTCACGTCCGGCTCCACAGGTGCTCCCAAGGCGGTGCCGATCACCCATCGCATGATTTCGGTTACCCAGGCGTCATACGAACTTGTCTGGCCCTTCCTGCATCTGCAGCCTCCGGTGCTGCTGGATTGGCTGCCATGGCACCATACGTTCGGCGGCAATGACAACATTCACAAGATCATATGGACGGGAGGGAGCTATTATATCGATGACGGACGGCCCACGCCCGAGCTGATCGACCGGACGATCGACAACATTCGCCAGGTTCGCCCTACGATCCATATCAACGTGCCGAAGGGAATCAAGGAGCTGTTGGGCCGGCTCGAAGCAGACGAGGCGCTGTTCCATATGTTTTACGAGCGCCTTGACATCATCTTTTTCGCTGCCGCTGGCCTCGATAACGAGACATGGCGCCGGCTCAACGCGCTCAACGAGCGGGCGAGATCGTTGCTGAAGGTGAATACGGCCCTCGTCACGGGCTGCGGGACAACCGAAACGGGATCGATCATCTGCCTCGTCCATTTTCCGATCGATCGGCCAAGCATCATCGGCTTGCCGGTTCCGGGGATGGAGGTACGGCTCGTGCCCGATGCGGAGAAATTCGAGGTTCGGGTCAAGAGTCCGGCGGTCATGCCGGCCTACTTCAAGAACCCCCAAGCAACAGTGAATGCCTTCGATGAGGAAGGCTACTATCGCACAGGGGACGCGGCGCTCTTTTTTGATCCCGATCATCCTGAGCGTGGCCTGCTTTTCGATGGGAGATTGTCCGAAGACTTCAAGCTTGCAACCGGCACCTGGGTATCCGTAGGACCACTGCGAACCACGCTCCTCGCCCTGCTGTCGCCTCTCGTTCGAGATGTTCTGCTCGCCGGTCGGGACCGGGAGGCGATCGCCATCATCGTGTTTCTGGACGAGGATGCTTGCAGGAAGGAGTTGTCAATTGACGTCGGTGCCTCGCCGCTGAGCCTGAATCCCATTGTCCAGCAGGCCATACGTTCGCGGCTTCAAGCTTACAATCGCAATAACGGCTCATCGAGCAAGGCGGTCGCCGCGGCAATCATAGACGACGTGCAGCCCGACAGGGCGGCTGGCGAGATAACCGATAAAGGCAGCGTGAATCAGCGGTTGGCGCTTTCCAATCGCGCAGCACTCGTTGACCTTCTCTATGCAGCAGAATCCGACGGCCGGATCATCCGTCCCTAGAGAGGAGCAGGAAATGACATATGAAACAATAATATTGGAGCATCATGCAGCAGAGAAGGTGACCGCTATCACCTTGAACCGGCCGGAAAAGTTGAATTCCATCAATGGGAAAATGGTTGAGGAGCTTGGCCGGGCCATTGATGAAATCGTGGCAGCGAAAGATGCGAACGCAATCGTTCTCCGTGGTGCCGGATCGGCCTTCACGGCCGGCTATGACTTGAAGGCGGACGATTTCGATCGCGATATCGAGACCTGGCGTGATGATCTGGATTCGGTCTCTGCTCTGTTCAAGAAGGTGTACTCCGTTCCCCTTCCGATCGTGGCGGCGGTACAGGGCTATGCGATTGGCGGCGGTCTGGAGCTGATGATGTGCTGTGATTTCGCAATCGCGGCAAAGAATGCAAAATTCGGGGAGTCGGAAGTTCGCCACGCGTCGGGCGCCCCGTCCGTGCTGCTGCCATGGCACGTTCCGATGCGTCATGCGCGATATCTGCTCTACACCGGAGACCTGATCAACGGTGACGAGGCCCAGAACATTCACCTTGTCAATCGTGCGGTACCGGCTGAAGAAGTGGACACGGAAGCGTTCGCTCTGGCCCGCAAGCTTGCCAGCGTTCCGCTGCCTGCAATCAAATTCATCAAGCAGTCCCTGAACCATGTGCAGGCAGCTGCCGGTTTCTTCGAGTCGTGGGCTCATAACCAGGAGCTCATCTGCGCGCTCCACACGACGAATGAAGGCAGACGGTGGTTGAGAATGCTCAATGAAATGCCCCTGAAGGAGTTTCTCGAAATTCGCAACCGGCCGTTCAAATAGGCGTCGCGGACTTTTCAGGCGGGTCCTGTGGCGCATGTCCCGGTCGCTTGACACCGTTTCTGAACCATTATTCAATCGTCTGCGTCTTTCGGGCGCCGGATTTGTCTGTATGCGTCCTGGACTGTGCAGCCGTTGACGTGAGTATTGATTGCTGGAGGGTGATCGTATGGTCTCGCAAGTGTTGAAGATTGTATTCCTGGACCGTGACACTCTTCCACCTTCCGTCGTGCTGCGGAGTCCGGCTTTCCCTCATGAGCTTGTCTCCTACGGAAGTACGGCTGCCGATCAGATACAGGCCCGCATTTCCGATGCCGATATCCTCATCACCAACAAGGTGCCTATCCGCGATAGACACCTTCGAGCTGCCCCGCGGCTCCGATTGATCGCCGTGGCGGCGACGGGAACCGACATCATCGATATCGACGAATGCCGACGCAGAGGTGTTTCGGTAACCAACATCCGCGGGTATGCGATAGATACCGTTCCGGAGCATACATTTGCTTTAATCCTTGGGCTGAGGCGAAGCATAATTGCGTATCATAAGTCGATAGCTCGTGGTGACTGGGCACGAAGCGGGCAGTTTTGCTATTTCGACTACCCGATCGGCGACTTGTCCGGTGCGACGATCGGCATCGTGGGAGACGGGGTTCTCGGCCAGGCCGTCGGCGCTATCGCAAGAGCCTTCAAGATGAACGTGCTCTTTGCTTCGTACAAGGGGGTCGAGGGAATGGGCCCGCTATATACGCCGTTCGATCGTGTTATGGCCGAGAGCGACATCATTACATTGCACGCACCCCTGACGGAAACGACACGCAATCTCATCTCGGACCGGGAGTTCGACCTGATGGCGCGCAAGCCCATCATCATCAATACGGCGAGGGGTGGCCTTGTAGACGAAGAGGCGCTGTGCCGCGCTCTCGATGCGGGCAAAATTGCGGGAGCGGGTTTCGACGTATTGACGGAAGAGCCGCCGAGTGATGATCATCCAATGCTTAGACTGGTAGACAGGCCCGACGTCATTCTCACCCCGCATGTCGCCTGGGCAAGCCGGGCCGCAACACAGGCGCTCGCCGATCAGTTGATCGAGAATATCGAGGCATTTGTCAGGGGTGAGCCCACCCGTATCGTTTCGTAACGCAAGGTTCGCTTGCTGATTGCTGCTTCGTGCTTCTCAATGCCACGTATTCAGAGGGGCCATCTTGAAAAGAAACGGGCAAAATAGCACTTCAGATTGAATGCATTTTGCTCTAGTGCCCCGCCTGCGCCAATCGGCGCAAACAGCCGGCCGGTTCCGGACGCTGCTCGACGAAACATCGGTGGCGGGCCGAACGGCCGGGCGATTTCCCATTCCGAATCCGTCAGGTCGCTTGCCTAACATGCCGTCCGGCGTGCATAGTCGCGTCGGAGGAGTTCGTCTCAGGTTGAGGTGAGTCCTATCGAGCCTTCGCAATCTCGATGGAATCACAGCTTCTTGAAATTCCTCCACTTTTTTCGAGGGGGCCTTCAGGTATTTTTGCTCGATGCACGCTCAAGGGGTTTTAGGATGATGCCATATGCATGCTCACCGGTTCGGCCGAAGCGCGGGGAAGGTCTGCCTTGAGCACGAGCGCAAATTTCCTCCCGCGGACGCGAATTCAGGCCGAAAAGCATAACATCATTCTTGAAGCGGCGTTGGATGTTTTTTCGCTGCACGGCTTCCGTGGCTCCACGATAGATCAGATTGCCGCTGCGGCGGGCATGTCCAAGCCCAACCTGCTGTATTATTTCCGCCGGAAAGAGGACATTCATAACGCCCTGATCCAGCGCCTCCTTGACGATTGGCTGCAGCCGCTGCGCGAATTGGACGAGACCGGCGATCCTGTCCGCGAATTGCGCCATTACATCAGGCGCAAGGTGGAAATGGCGCGCGACGCCCCGCGCGAGAGCAGGCTTTTCGCCAACGAAATCCTTCAGGGCGCGCCCCACATCATGGGTATGCTCCGAGACCAGTTGAAGCCGCTGGTCGACGAGAAAGTGAAGATCATCGAGGGGTGGATGAAGGCGGGACGTATGGTTCAAACCGACCCTTATCACCTGATATTCTCAATCTGGGCGACGACGCAGCACTATGCGGATTACGATGTGCAGGTCCGCGCCGTTCTCGGCCCGGGCCGGGACGGCGATCGTCGCTTCGAGGACGCGACGCAGTTCCTTGAGCTGCTCTATCTCAACGGACTGGGCCTCCGGAGCTAGAGCGCGTTCCGATCAGACGGAATCGTCTGATCGACAAGAATTCGCTCAAAATAGAGAGTTAGCGCATGTCATCGTTTCCGTGAAATGATGACATGCGCTAACTGGAGCATTCTGTTGCTTCTACGTCTCTCGGAAGGCGGGTTCGGGCAGAGGGTATCCCGTCAAGGGTCCGTTCATGGGTGGTCCTGGACGGATTCACTGGTTCGACCCGGATCTGCGGTGTTTGTGTTGTTCAATATCCAATAACATTTCACAATATGCCTTTTAATTACAATATGATACGGGGCGCGAAAAAAGGACTTGTTTCGAAATAAACGGCGTGTGTTAATCATGGGAAATAAGGGGAATCCTGGGCCATGAGCGTCCGCGTCGTGGTGAGCGCGCCTGACTTTCCGGCTTGTTGGATCATTCTACCATCAATCTGCCATTCAGGGCGGCGTCACGTCTTCTTCGTTTGCACAGGACATGTCTTCCATGTGCATCGATCGCTGGTGGATCGTTGAGGGAGCATCAATTCCCCTGCGTGTGAATGCCAACCTGGCCCAAGCCGGACTGCCTACCTGCTGACAGGTTCAAGAAACAAGGAACACCAAGATGTTGATCGGAGTGCCCAAGGAGATCAAGACGCACGAGTACCGGGTCGGTCTGACGCCGGCCGCCGTGCGCGAGTACACTGCTGCCGGCCACGGCGTCGTCGTCGAGCAAGAAGCCGGCGCGGGCATCGGCGCTTCGGACGAGGTTTACCGGAAGGCGGGAGCTCGGGTCGCCGATACGGCGGAGGAGGTTTTCGCCGAGGCCGACATGATCGTGAAGGTCAAGGAGCCGCAAGCTGCCGAATGGCGCCGCCTGCGCGAGGGGCAAATCCTCTTCACCTATCTTCATCTCGCTCCGGACCCCGATCAGACGAAGGGGCTTATGGAGTCCGGCGTCACCGCAATCGCCTACGAGACTGTAACGGACGCACAAGGCGGTCTTCCCCTGCTCGCACCGATGAGCGAGGTGGCCGGCCGGTTGTCGATCGAAGCGGCAGGCAGCGCGTTGAAGCGATATGCAGGGGGGCGCGGACTGCTTATCGGGGGCGTGCCTGGTGTGAAGCCGGCCAGGATCATCGTCATCGGCGGCGGCGTCGTCGGCACCCATGCGGCGCGCATGGCCGTCGGTCTTGGCGCTGACGTCACGATCTTCGATCGCTCGCTGCCGCGCTTGCGGCAACTGGACGAGCTCTTCGAAGGCAGGGTTCGAACCCGTTTCGCTACGATCGACGCGATCGAAGAGGAGGTCTTCTCGGCGGATGTCGTCATCGGCGCCGTGCTCGTGCCCGGCGCGAGTGCGCCGAAGCTGGTCACCCGCGAGATGCTGGGCTCCATGCAGCCCGGAGCGGTCCTGGTGGACGTCGCAATCGACCAGGGGGGATGTTTCGAGACTTCGCATGCAACGACCCACGCCGAACCCACCTATGAGTGCGAGGGCATCATCCACTACTGCGTTGCGAACATGCCGGGAGCGGTGCCGCTGACGTCGAGCCACGCGCTGAACAACGCGACCCTGCCCTTCGGGCTCGCGCTCGCCAACAAAGGCCTCGCCGCGGCGCTTGAGAACCCGCATCTGCTGGACGGCCTCAACGTTCATCGGGGCCGTCTGACGAACAAAGCGGTCGCCGACAGTCTCGGCCTCGACTACTCGCCGCCCGCCTCCGCAGTCGCGTCATAGGGCGAGCCCGGACAGGACATCCATCCCCAAGTCCAGCATGCGCTGCGAGAGATGGCCGACAAGCTCGAGGCCAACGTATCCTGCGATGAGGTTTCGCGCCGGAGGACATCGCTCCGAGTGCGCGCAAGCCGGTGTCGCCCATGGTATTCGGCGCCCATGTCATCGGCCCGCGACGGCAAGTCCATTGGCAACATGCCGTTCTGCAAGGACGGAACCATGATGCTGCTGGGCGGCGTAAAGAAAGACCAAGGAAATCGTCAAGGCGATTGCGGAGTAAACAGACTTCCCGTCAGTCGGTCGTCCAAAGCGACGACCGACGCGACATGCCTTTGGCGATTGGCATTCGAACGCTGTATAGCGTCTTCCTCAAGTTTGCGGATGGTAAATCCCGCAGCAGACGGCCCTGCCGCACAATCAGATGCCGCTTGTCAGGCAGTCACTCGAATACCGTTCCCAAAGGCGTTCATCTCCATTGGCGGGCAATTTTGGCCGACGTGAATTCTTGATGCAAGCTCAATAAAATCAATAAGTTATTATTAAAGTTACTGATCATCGACTTTTTGCCACGCAAATTCATTGACATTTTTTTCCAATTGGTCAACTTTTGAAGAAATGAAAGAGTGTGGAGAATGCCGGGCTGTTGGCGGCATCCGTAACCGCACTGACTTCCAAGAGAGAGACGGCACGGCGGCACAGGGGAGCCGCCCGATTGTCCCATTTTCCCGATCCTTATGGGTCTGAGGGAGAGATCGCGGTTGCGGCGAGGGAAACTGGCCATCTGCCGATAGGCTAGTCAGGCTTAGAAAGTCCTGCTGCCGGTTGTCCTAGGCAACGTCAAGTCGTCTCACAGCATGAGGGGACAGCAAGAGGGGAATGGTGCAGAGGTTGCACCTCTGCGATGTCCACGGATGATAGATAAAGGGGGAGAATGTCGTATGGCCGGAAACTTTTTCCCAGTATGGACGCTGTCGAAATCCGATGCGGGAGCGGTGGTTGCTCCGGATGAACGTTTGCCATGGCCCCAGATGATCGCAATGGGGGCACAACACGTCGTCGCGATGTTCGGCGCGACGGTGATCGCTCCGCTCCTGATGGGGTTCGATCCCAATGTGGCGATATTGATGTCCGGGGTTGGCACCCTGATCTTTTTCGTTGTCGTCGGCGGACGCGTGCCCAGCTATCTGGGCTCGAGTTTCGCGTTCATCGGCTCGGTGATCGCCGCGACAGCCTATGCGGGCCAGGGGCCCAATACCAATATCGGTCCCGCCTTGGGCGGGATCATTGCCTGTGGCGCCCTCTATGCCGCTATCGGGCTTCTCGTCATGCTGACCGGCACCAAATGGATCGAGAAGCTGATGCCGCCGGTCGTCACGGGTGCCGTGGTCGCGATCCTCGGTCTCAATCTCGCCGGTGTCGCCATCAAGAGTGTGGGCGTCGACGTCTTCGACACGCTCTTTGCGCTGTTCACCATCGTCGCGGTCGGTTTCGTCGCGGTCTCGATGCTGGGATTGACCCGCCGGCTGATGCTTCTCGTCGGTGTTCTCGTATCCTACGCGCTCTATGTTGTCTTCGCGAATGTTGGCGGTTTCGGCAAGCCCGTCGATTTCAGCGCCGTGGCGAATGCCCCGTGGTTCGGCGTGCCGACCTTTTCCGCACCGACCTTCACGGTGACGGGCGTGACGCTGATCGTTCCCATCGCGCTCATCCTCGTCGCGGAGAACCTCGGTCACGTCAAGGCGGTCGCGGCCATTACGGGCCGCAATCTCGATCGCTACGTGGGGCGCGCCTTCCTCGGCGACGGCATCGCGACGATGGTGTCCGGATCCTGCGGCGGAACCGGCGTCACGACCTATGCCGAGAATATCGGCGTGATGGCGGTGACGAAGATCTACTCCAGCCTGGTGTTCGTGATCGCCGCATTCATGGCGCTCGTGCTGGGTTTCTCACCCAAGTTCGGTGCAGTCGTCATGACCATTCCGGCTCCCATTCTGGGCGGGGTTTCAATTGTCGTGTTCGGCCTGATCGCCGTCGCCGGCATGCGGATCTGGATGAATCATTCCGTGAACCTTACCAGCAATCGAAACCTGATCGTGGCATCGGCGATCATGATCATGGGGACCGGTGATTTCACCCTCCATATCGGATCGTTCTCCCTCGGCGGCATCGGCACGGCCACGTTCGGAGGCATCGCTCTCAACGCGCTGCTGAGGGCGTTCGAGCGCGGCGATGAAGAGGGCGAGATCGAGGACGGCGAAATCATCGCAGCCGAGGAAGGACTGCCCGTCAGGTAGCAGAAGACACGGGGCGAGCCCGGCAGCAGCGCCTCCAGGGCAACGAGGCGCTGACTGTGCGGCCTGAAGGACGAGCAAGGGGCGCGATATGGCAGAGCAACGCATCCCGGGTTTCTGTGCACTGTGTAAGTCCCGGTGCGGTTCCGTCATGGTGACGCGGGACGGCAGGTTCATTGCGCAGGAAGCAAATCCCGAGCATCCGACCGGGATGTCGCTTTGCGTGAAGGGCAAAGCCGCCCCGGAACTCATCTATAACGAAGATCGGCTGCTCTACCCGCTCATGCGCACGAACCCGAAGGGCAGTGCCGATCCGGGCTGGAAGCGTATCAGCTGGGACGAAGCACTCGACCGGACTGCAAATGAGCTCGCCAGAATTCGTGATACCTACGGGGCGGAGGCCGTCGTTATCGGCCTTGCCACTCCCAGTGGAACGCCCATTTCGGATGATATCCGCTGGATCGAGCGTTTCGCCAATGCGTTCGGCACGCCGAATTCCGCTGACGGCACCGAACTCTGCAACTGGCACAAGGACCATGCGCACGCCTATACCTACGGACGGGGCATATCCTCTCCGGATTTTGCGCAAACGAACTGCGTCGTGCTGTGGGGACACAATCCGAGCGCGACATGGCTCGACCATGCCACCGCGACGGTTGCCGCGAAGGCGCGGGGCGCCAAGCTCGTCGTCATCGACCCGCGTCGCGTCGGATTTGCGCCAAGGGCCGATCAATGGCTGAGGGTTCGGCCGGGATCGGATGGCGCTCTTGCGCTCGGCCTGGCAAGATCGATGATCCGGAACAAGTGGTTCGACGAAGACTTCATTCGTGATTGGTCGAGCGGTCCGTTTCTGGTCCGGCCGGATACGGGACGGTTCCTGCGCATCCGGGATCTTCCCTCCGTCTTCCCGGACAGCGATCCGGACGACCTCGTTGCGCAGGACGCAACATCGGGCGAGCTCGTCCCGTACTCCCCGAAGACCGGATCCTACGCGCGCCCGCAGATCGAACCCGACCTCTGGGCGAGGGGGGAGGTTGACTCGCGCGACGCGGGCCGCATCGTCTGCATGTCGGCCTTCTCTCTCTACGCCAAGCTGTGCGACGACTATCCGCCGGAAGTCGTCGAGCGGATCTGCTGGATCCCGGCTGAACAAGTCGACGCCACGGCAAAACTCATCGCGACCTCGGGCCCCGTCTGCTACTACGGCTGGACCGGCATTGGCCAGCACACCAACGCGACGCAGACGGATCGCGCCATCGCCCTGTGCATGGCGCTCACCGGCAGCTTCGACGCGCCGGGCGGCAACGTCGTCTACGCCAAGCCGCCTGCATTTTCGGTCGCGCGTCCGGACCTGATGTATCCCGAGCAGCGGGCCAAATGCATCGGCCTCAAGCAGTCGAAGCTCGGCCCGGCGAAGGACAACTGGATCGGTTCCCATTCAATGTACGACGCGATCCTGGAAGGCGACCCCTATCGGATCCGTGCCCTGGTCGGTTTCGGCCGAAACTTCCTCGTCAATCATCCCAATGTCCAGCGCGGAGCGGAGGCGCTCCGCAAGCTCGAGTTCCATGTCCAGACGGATGTGACGCTGACGCCGACCGCCTCCTACGCCGACATCGTGCTGCCGATTTGCACGCCGTGGGAAAGGAGCGCGCTGCGCGTCGGGTTCGAAGGCAGCGATCGAGCCGAGCGGCTGGTGCAATTCAGGCAGGCCGCCATCGAGCCGCTCGGCGAAAGCCGCCCGGATGCCTTCGTTGTCTTCGAACTGGCAAAGAGGCTCGGCCTGAAGCACCTCTTCTGGAACGGGGACATCGATGCCGGGCTCGAATACATCCTCAAGCCGCTCGGTCTGACGCTCGATGATCTGCGAAAGAACCCGAACGGCATAGCCGTCGCGGAGCAGACGAAATTCAGACGCTATCTGGCAGAAGGGTTCAGGACGGCGACGGGCAAGGTTGAGATCTATTCGGAAGTCTTCGCGAACGAGGGGCATGATCCGCTCCCGCGCTTTGTCGAGCCGTATCTGAGCCCCATGAAGGACGGCGACGGAAAATACCCGCTGATTCTGATGTCGGCGAAAGTCGTTCACTACCGGCACAGCCAGGATCGGCAGGTTGCATCCTTGCGCAAGCGTCAGCCGGACCCGGAGGTCACGGTTCATCCCGATCTGGCGAAGGCCCGATCGCTCGCAGAAAACGAGTGGGTCGAGATCACCACGCCCCACGGCACCGCGCGAATGCGGCTGAAATTCGATTCATCCCTGCATCCGCGGGTCGTGTGCGCGCAATACGGCTGGTGGCAGGGCAACAAGGCGCTGGGGCTGAGGGGGTTCGACCCCTTCTCCCCGGACGGCGCCAACTTCAATCGGCTCATATCGGACGAGAAAACCGACCCGATCAGCGGCGGCGCGCCGCTGCGCTCGTATCTGTGCGACATCCGCAGATTCGTCGACCGGTCGGAGCGCTCACCGACATTGGCTGCCGCAACCAGCGGGTAGGACGCGTATGGGCAACCACGATCGTGCAGCTCGCAAAGGCGAGACGTCGACATCATGCAGCGAGAGCGCGGCCATGCCGGCGCGGGTGCTTGCTCTGTGGCTCGCCGGAGAAGCGGGCGAACGCGCGAGCGGGCGGGAAAGCTGCAACACGGCGATCGTCGCGGAGGCCGCCGCCGACCCCGACCGGGCACTGCTTCACTACCCGCAGTTCCACTATACCGCCTGGCAGCGCGACTTGCCGGAACGCGCCGACCTGTTCGTCCCCGGCGCGTTCGGAGAGAATCTGTCGGCCGATGTTCTGGGAGAGGCTGACGTCTGTGTCGGAGACAAGGTCCGGATCGGCTCGGCGCTGTTGCAGGTCACCCAGCCATTCCAGCCGAACTACCTTCTCGATACCCGGCTGAACCACCCCTCCGTCTCCCGGAAGGCATTGGAAACGCTGCGGACGGGCTGGCATTACCGGGTTCTCGAGAACGGCAGTTTCAACCTCGGGAGCGCACTCGAGATCATCGAGCGGCCGCATCCGGATTGGCCGCTGTCGCGTGTGCTGCACTACTTCCATGAAGAGACGACGAACCGGCAGGCGCTGGAGGAGCTGTCGGCGCTGGCGGGACTTGCGCCAGCCATGCGGAAGCTCTTCCGGGCGCGATTGAACGATCTCGAACCTGAATTCGATCAGCTCGACAAATTGCCCGCGCCGCCGCGGATCGTTGCCGCCGCTGCATCCGCTTCGAACGTTCCGGACGAGGAAGGATGGATACCTGTTCTGGTCCGCGGCATCATGATCGAGTCGCCCGCCGTGCGCTCGTTCCATCTCGTCCCGGCCGCCGGCGGCAGGCTGCCGAAATCGAAGCCCGGCGCGCATCTCAAGCTCAGGCTTCCGAACAGGCTGATCAGGCATTACTCGCTCTGCAACAACTCGTCGGGTGACGAATACCATATCGCCGTCGGTCGAAATCCCAATAGTGCGGGCGGCTCGGTCTTCCTGCACGAGCAGGTGAAGGTCGGCGATGTGCTTCAGATCGCCGGTCCGGTCAATACATTCCCCGTCGACCGGAAGGCCGAACATCACATCATGATCGCGGGCGGGATCGGCATTACGCCGTTCCTGTCGATGATCGATCACTTCGAGCGCTTGTCGATCAGCTACAAGCTGCATTTCTGCACGCGCAGCGAGAAGGACACTCCCTTCTACAAGCGCCTGTCTTGCCTGCCCGCCAACCGGATCAGCTTTCATCATGACGGCGGCGAGCCGAGGAACGGCATCGACCTGAACGCGGTTCTCTCGGATCTCGACCCGGACGCGCATGTCTATTGCTGCGGCCCGAACGGACTGATGCGCGCCGTCGAGGGCGCGACCAGCCATCTCGACCGGAAGCGCGTTCATTTCGAGTCGTTCGTCTCGGCGCCGGCGACGCAGAACGCCTTCAGGGTCAAGATCGAGTCGACCGGTCAGATCTTCCCGGTCGGGCCCGATCAGACGATCCTGCAGGTTCTCCGCGACAATGGCATCAATGTCGACTCCCAGTGCGAGGCCGGCTCGTGCGGGACCTGCATCGTGCAGTATTCGCAGGGCGACGTGCTGCACAAGGATTTTGCCCTGAGCCCGGAGGAGCGCAAGACATCGCTCATGGTGTGCGTCTCACGGGCCACCTCCGACCTGCTGACCCTGAAGCTGTAGCACGGGGCGCAAACCGGGCGATCTGAACATTGCCGAGGAATGGATACTGGCATGGGACCTTATGGCAATCTGATACTTTGCATCCTGGCTGTCGGTGCGGGCATCAGTTCGGCAGCCCAGCATCTCCTCAACATGAATCTTCGATTTGGCCTGGGGTCGCCGTGGTGGGCCGGCCTCGTCAGCTATCTCACCGGCACCGTCGCGATGCTTGCAGTCGTCCTTATGTCCGGCAGTTCCTGGTCGTCGAATGTCGTGTCGGCAAACACCCCGTGGATTTCATGGGTGGGGGGTGTGTTCGGGGCCATCTTCGTAGGCACCATGATCCTCATCACCCCGCGCCTTGGGCTCGCGACGGTTCTGGCCCTGGTCGTGGTGGGGCAGATGGTCGGAGCGATGGCGTTCGATCATTTCGGCCTGCTCGGCGTTCCCCAGCAGCCTGCGAGCTCGACCCGCATCATCGGTGCCGGCCTGCTCGTGCTCGGGGTCGTGCTGATCCGCGGTTAGAGCATGTTGTCCTTTCACGGAAACGGCAACATGCTCTAACTTATTGATTTTGAGGAAATTCTTGTCGTTCAAACGATTCCGTTTGAACGGAAAGCGCTCTAGAGCGGGTTGCATAGTTCCCCTGTCTCGAAGATGGCGATCTCGTGTTGCAGCCATTCCAGAAAACGCGCGACGGGCGGGTGGGAGCGCTTGCGTAGCGGACAGACGAAGTAATAGGCGCTCTGGCTTTCAACCGGCCAATCGAACGCGACGGTCAGCTGGCCGGTGGCCAGTTCGCTCGCGATCAGGAAGACAGGCATCAGCGCGACGCCGAGACCGCCGCTGCACGCCTGGGAAACGCTGATGAACTGTTCGAACCGCATGCCCTCCCGGTAGGGTTCCGCAATCCCCAAGCTGGCGAACCAGTGCTGCCAGGCGTTCGGCCGCGACGCCATTTCCAGAAGCGGCATCTTCAGGAGGTCACGCGCGGAGGGGAGCGGATTGTCGGCGAGGAACGCCGGGCTGCATACCGGTATGACCGTTTCACGCATCAGAAACTGGCAATGACACCCCGGCCAGTCCGGCTGGCCGATGTGGATCGCCGCATCGAGCCCTTCCGCATCGAGGTCGCAATGCCCTATCCGCGTCGCGAAATTGATGGTGATCGCGGGATTGCGCTTCACGAAATCGGGCAGGCGGGGCAGAAGCCAGCGGGTTCCGAACGTCGGCAGGATCGCGAGCGCGAGGGTGCTGGAGGGGTCCTGCGCCATGGCCTCGAGCGACATCAGGCGGATTTGCCGGATGACCTCCGCCGCGTTTTCCGCATAGCGCTTCCCCTTGTCCGTCAGCGTGACTCCCTTGTTGTTGCGGACGACCAGGACGACGCCGAGCTGATCCTCCAGCAGCGACACCTGACGGCTGATCGCGCCTGCCGTCAGATCGAGCGCATGCGCCGCCGCCGAGAAACTGCCGAGCCGCGCCACGGCGTCGAAAGCCGTGAGCGCCGATATCGAGGGGAGGAGACGTCGTTGCGCGAATTCCATCTGCTTTGATTAAAACTGAAAGCACACGGAGTAAATATGATTTGCCTCACGCCTGCCCGGCGCGCAATCTGGAGGCAGAATCAAAGGGGGAGACATGAGCACCACCTCGGCTTTCGTGTGGACGGACGCCTTCCTGCTGGACGACCAGTTGTCGGAAGAGGAGCGTCTCATTCGCGATTCCGCTGCCTCCTTCGCCGGCTCGGAACTGCTGCCGCGCGTCGAGAAGGACTATCTGGAGGAGAGGACGGACCCCGATCTCTTCCGGCTGATGGGGCAGGCGGGCCTCCTGGGCGTCACCTTGCCGGAGAAGTACGGCGCCGCCGGCGCGAGCTACGTCGCCTACGGCCTTGTCGCCCGCGAGGTGGAGCGCATCGATTCCGGCTATCGCTCGATGATGAGCGTCCAGTCGTCGCTGGTGATCTATCCGATCTACACCTATGGCTCGGACGAGCAGCGGGAACGGTATCTGCCCGGCCTCGTGTCCGGGGAGCTCATCGGCTGCTTCGGCCTGACGGAGCCCGACGCCGGTTCCGACCCCGGCGGCATGAAGACCCGCGCCGAGAAGATCGAGGGCGGCTATCGGCTCCACGGTTCGAAAACCTGGATATCGAACGCCCCGATCGCCGATGTCTTCGTGGTATGGGCGAAATCGGCGGCCCACGACGGGCAGATTCGCGGCTTCATCCTTGAAAAGGGCATGAAGGGCCTCAGCGCGCCGAAGATCGGCGGCAAGCTGTCGCTGCGCGCGTCGATCACCGGCGAGGTCGTGCTCGACGGCGTGGACGTGGGCGAGGACGCGCTCCTGCCCAATGTTTCGGGCCTGAAGGGGCCTTTCGGCTGCCTCAACCGGGCGCGCTACGGCATCTCGTGGGGAGCGATGGGCGCGGCGGAGGATTGCTGGCAGCGCGCCCGTCAATATGGTCTCGACCGGCACCAGTTCGGCCGTCCGCTGGCCGCGACCCAGCTCTTCCAGAAGAAGCTCGCCGACATGCAGACCGAGATCGCTCTCGGCCTGCAGGGATCGCTGCGGGTGGGCAGGCTCATGGACGAGGGCAAGTTCGCCCCCGAGATGGTCTCGCTCATCAAGCGCAACAACTGCGGCAAGGCGCTCGATATCGCCCGCATGGCGCGCGACATGCACGGCGGCAACGGCATCCAGATCGAATATCACGTCATGCGCCATGCCCAGAACCTGGAGACGGTCAACACCTACGAGGGCACGCACGACGTGCACGCGCTCATCCTCGGGCGGGCGCAGACGGGGCTGCAGGCCTTCTTCTGACGCCGCAAGCCGATGATCTGATGCAGGGATGGCAGGGAATGGTGCAATCTTCCGGACAATTGCCGCTTGAAGGAATCCGGGTCGTCGAACTGGCCCGCATTCTCGCCGGGCCGTGGGCGGGGCAGACGCTGGCGGATCTCGGGGCGACGGTCGTCAAGGTCGAGAGCCCGGAGGGCGACGACACCCGCCAGTGGGGACCGCCCTTCATCGATGACGGCGCCGAGCGGGCGGCCGCCTATTTCCATAGCTGCAATCGCGGCAAGCACAGCATCACGGCCGATTTCGGCCGGCAGGAGGACCTCGACAGGGTCAGGCGGCTGATCGCCGGCGCCGATGTCGTCATCGAGAATTTCAAGGTGGGCGGGCTGACGAAGTTCGGCCTGGACAGCGCAAGCCTCAGGGCGGCGAATCCGGGGCTCGTCTATTGCTCCATCACGGGCTTTGGCCAGTCCGGTCCCTACGCGCACCGGGCGGGCTACGATTTCATCATTCAGGCCATGTCGGGCATCATGGACCTCACGGGCGCTCCGGACGGAGAGCCGCAGAAGATGGGCGTCGCCTTCGCCGACATCTTCACCGGTCTCTATGCGGTCATCGCCATCCAGTCGGCATTGATGCTGCGGCAGAGGACGGGACGCGGCCAGCATATCGACATGGCGCTGTTCGACTGCATGACGGGCGTGCTCGCCAACCAGGGCATGAACTATCTCGCCTCCGGCATCTCGCCGAAACGCCTCGGCAACGCGCATCCGAACATCGTGCCCTATCAGGTCTTCCCGGTCGCCGACGGCTACATCGTGATCGCCTGCGGCAACGATGCGCAGTTCACGCGGCTCGCGGCCGCGCTCGGCCTGCCGGCGCTTGCCGAGGACGCGAGGTTCCGCACCAACGCCGAACGGGTACGCCATCGCGCGACCCTCGTGCCGCTGCTGTCGGAGCGGACACGCGCGATGACGCGCGCCGGGCTTCTCGCGATCCTGGAGTCCATCGGCGTGCCGGCCGGCCCCATCAACAGCGTCAGCGAGGCTTTCGCGGACCCGCAGCTGCGGCATCGCCAGATGTTCACCGAAGCCGGGGGCATCGGGGGCGCACGCACGCCGATCGTGTTCTCGGATGCTTCCCTGTCGCCGCCGCGCCGTTCGCCGCGGCTCGGCGAGCACGATGACACCGTCGCCGACGGGTGGGATTTCGAATGATCGCGGACCGGCCGCTTTCCACGCGGGAGGCGGCGGTATGCCTAGAGATAGGGCGGCGAGCAGGCGGAGACGACGACGGCCTCCCTGTCGCTGACGTTGCGGAAGCGGTGCGGCACGGAACTGTTGAACAGATAGCTGTCGCCAGCCTTCAGGGTCGCCGTGCGCTCGCCTACCGTCAGCTCGATCTCGCCCGATATCACGATGCCGCCCTCGCTGCCGACGTGTTCCAGCATGGCGGCGCCCGTGTCCGCGCCGGGGTCGTAACGCTCGTAGAGGATCTGGAGATTGTGCGCCCTCGCGTCGCCGACCTGCCGAAAGGACATATGCCCCGTCGGCTTCCCGAGTGTGGTGAAGAGCCTGGAGGTCAGATCGCGCAGGTCTTGCGGCTTGAAGAACACGTCGGCCGGAATGGCGGAATCCGGTTCGAAAAATTCCGACAATGATATACCGAGGCCGCCCAGAATCTTGCGCAAGGATGCTACCGACGGGCTGCTCTTGTTGGTCTCGATCATCGAAATCTGACCGTGCGGCACGCCGGACAGTTCGGCCAACCGTCGCTGGGAGAGGCTCATCCCGATGCGCAGTTCCTTGAGTCTGCCGCCTACGTCGAAGTCCTGCATTCACTCCCCCCTTTTATCGGACAGAGTATCGTCTTGCTGGCTATCTGACAACACGCAGGAAAAGGCTTGCTCATTTTTTTGAACGATGATAGTAGTCAATTCATAGAATCCTGGGGGAACAAAATGATCGTCAAGCTCAGCATGGAAGCGGCTCTCGCCGCTTAGGCAGCCTTTTATGCCGCCACCCGGGCCCATGGGTGCCTGCCGGACCGGAACGGGGGCAGTCATGCCGCGGCCGGGCGGGGCCGGCGTTTGCTCGCCCCGGCTCCCGATGTCATCATGCGGGCGGTGCCGCATCGATGCCTTGCCCGCCATGAGACCATGACGACCATATCGCCCCAGCTGCGAATCAGCCGTTTCCGGCCCGCATCCGATGCCGTGCGGCGCCCGGAAGACGCACCATGAGAGGAAGCCATGTCGACTACATCAACAAGCGACAACGTGCCATCCGCCGCTCCGAACTCCGTCGAGGCGCGCGATATCGCCTATCACCTCCATGCCTATACGAACGCCCGCAAGCATGAGGAGATCGGCCCTCTGGTGATCGACCGCGGCGAGGGCATCCATGTCTACGATCTCGCCGGCAACCGTTACATCGAGGCCCTGGCCGGGCTGTGGAGCGTGGCGGTGGGCTTCGGCGAGAAGCGCCTTGCCGCCGCCGCCGCGCGGCAGTTCGAGAAGCTGCCCTACTATCACGACTTCACCCACAAATCGCATGGTCCGGTCATCGATCTCGCGGAAAAGCTCGTGTCGATGGCGCCCGTGCCGATGAGCAAGGCGTTCTTCACCAATTCCGGCTCCGAGGCCAACGACACCGTCCTGAAGATGATCTGGTACCGCTCCAACGCCCTCGGCCAGCCCGAGCGCAAGAAGGTGATCGTGCGGGAGCGGGCCTATCACGGCGTCACCATCGGCTCCGCCAGCCTCACCGGCCTGCCCAACAACCACAGGTCGTTCGATCTGCCGCTGCCAGGCATCCTGCGCACCGGCAGCCCGCACTTCTGGCGCGATGGGCTGCCGGGCGAGACGGAGGAGGACTTCGCCACCCGCCGGGCCGCCGAACTCGAAGAGCTCATCCTGGCGGAGGGGCCGGAGACGGTCGCCGCCTTCTTCGCCGAGCCGGTGATGGGCGCGGGCGGCGTCGTCGTGCCCCCCGCGACCTATTGGGCGAAGATCCAGGCGGTGCTGCGCAAGTACGACATCCTGTTCGTCGCCGACGAGGTGATCTGCGGTTTCGGCCGCACGGGGCGGATGTTCGGCACCGAAACGTTCGACCTCCAGCCGGACGTCATGGTGGTGTCCAAGGCGCTGTCGTCCTCCTACCTGCCCATTTCTGCGATCATCGCCAACGAGCGCTTCGTCGCGCCCATCATGGACCAGAGCAGCGCCATCGGCACCTTCGGCCACGGCTTCACGGCCGGCGGGCATCCGGTGGCGGCGGCGGTGGCGCTCGAAAACCTCCGCATCATCGAGGAGGACGGGCTGGTGGCGAACGCCGTCGCCAGCGGCAAGCGCCTGCTGGACGGGCTGCATGCGCTTCGCGATCATCCGCTCGTCGGCGAGGTGCGCGGCGTCGGCCTCATCGCGGCCATCGAACTCGTGACCGACAAGGCCGCGAAGAAGGCGCTGGAGCCCGCCGGCGCGCTCGGCGCGCTGGCGAACGCCACCCTGCAGGCCAATGGCGTGATCAGCCGCAGCATGATCGACGTCATCGCCTTCTGCCCGCCGCTGATCATCACCGAAAGCGAGGTAGACGATTTGTTATCGCGGGTTGCGTTGACACTCGATATTGTCGCGAAGCAAGTTTGAATATTGGCAAAAGCCGATATGCGGGCAATGTAAAACAATAGAAACCTGTAAACAGAGGGCTATGACATGAAGAATCGCAGCGTTCTTATCTTCTCCGGCGCACTCATGGTTCTTGCGGCGGCACTCGCCCCGGGGGGAGCCTCGGCCCGCGATCTGACCGTCGTGTCGTGGGGCGGCAACTATCAGGATGCGCAGCGGGAAATCTACTTCAAGCCGTTCGCCGCCGAGGCCGGCAAGCCGGTTCTGGACGAGGCGTGGGACGGCGGCATCGGCATCCTGCAGGCTAAGATCAGGGCCGGAAATCCGAACTGGGACGTGGTGCAGGTCGAGGCGGAGGAGCTTGCGCTCGGCTGCAACGACGGTCTTTTCGAGGAGATCGACTGGGAGAAGCTGGGCGGACGCGACCTCTTTCTCGACACCGCGGTGAACGATTGCGGCGTGGGCGCCATCGTCTGGTCGACGGCGATCGCCTATGACGGCGACAAGCTGCAAGAGGGGCCGCAGTCGTGGGCGGATTTCTGGGACACGGCGAAGTTCCCCGGCAAGCGCGCGCTGCGCAAGGGACCCAAATACACGCTGGAGTTCGCCCTGCTCGCCGATGGCGTGCCGGTCGAGGAGGTCTATGACGTGCTCGCCACGCCCGAAGGCGTCGACCGCGCCTTCAACAAGCTCGACGAGCTGAAGCCGAACCTGGTGTGGTGGGAGGCGGGCGCCCAGCCGCTGCAGCTGCTCGCCTCCGGCGAGGTCGCCTTCACGAGCGTCTACAACGGCCGCATCACCGGCATCAACCGGTCCGAGGGCAAGAACTTCAAGCTCGTATGGCCGGGCAGCATCTATGCCGTCGATAGCTGGGTGATCCTCAAGGACGCCGAGAACAAGGACGCCGCCATGGATTTCATCGCCTTCGCCAGCAAGCCCGAGAACCAGTCGAAGCTGCCCGAGTACATCGCCTACGGCCTGCCCCTGAAGGCGGCGGCGGAGGCCGTGCCGCCCGAGCTTCAGGCCGACCTGCCGACCGCGCCCGCCAACCTGGAGCACGCGCTCGCGCTCGACGTCGATTTCTGGATCGACAACGCCGAGGCCCTGACCCAGCGCTTCAACGCGTGGCTCGCCCGCTGAGGGACGCGCAAGCCGCGCCGCGCGGAGAGCCGTCCGCGCGGCATCGGAGGGCAGGCTTTCAGGGGCGGATGGTCCCAGCCTCTAGTTGCCGAAAAGGAGCGGACCCATTGGCGATTCCACGCATCCGTTTCGATCAGATCACGAAATCATATGGCGGCCATCGGGTGATAGACGGTCTCTCGCTCGATATCGCGAAGGGAGAGTTCATCAGCCTGCTCGGCCCGTCGGGCTCCGGCAAGACGACGCTCCTGATGATCCTCGCGGGCTTCGAGGCCGCGACCGGCGGCGGGGTGTGGCTCGACGGCGAGCGGATCGACCACCTGCCGCCGCACCGGCGCGACATGGGCGTGGTGTTCCAGAACTACGCCCTGTTCCCGCACATGACGGTGGCGGAGAACATCGCCTTCCCCCTGCAGATGCGGGGCCTGAGGAAGGCGGAGATCGCGGAGCGGGTCAGGCGCGCCCTCGACATGGTCCAGCTCGGCGCCATGAGCGGGCGCTACCCGGCGCAGCTGTCCGGCGGCCAGCAGCAGCGCATCGCGCTCGCCCGCGCGCTGGTGTTCGAGCCCGCCGTCGTGCTCATGGACGAGCCGCTCGGCGCCCTCGACAAGCAGCTGCGGGAGCAGATGCAGCTCGATATCCGCAAGCTGCACATGCGGCTCGGACTCACCGTGGTCTTCGTCACGCACGACCAGTCCGAGGCGCTGACCATGTCCGACCGCATCGCGGTGTTCAACAAGGGCGTGATCGAGCAGATCGGCACCCCGCGCGAGATCTACGACCACCCGGCGACACGCTTCGTGGCCGAGTTCATCGGTGAAACCAATCTCATCGAGGGAACCGTCGAACGGGTCGAGGGCGAGACAGCGACGGTGCGCCTGCCGGGCGGGGGCGAGATCGGCGTGCCCGCCGGCAAGGCCGCGACCGCCTCGGCCAGCGTGCTCGTCTCGGTGCGCCCCGAGCGCATCCACCTCGGCACCGACGCGGGCGGCCGGCGCAACGCCCTGCACTCCACCATCGTCGACAGCGTCTATCAGGGCGATCACCTCAGGGTGCAGCTCGACGACGGCGCGCACGGCTTCATCGTGCACTCCGACCGCAGGACGGGCGAATGGATGCCGGGCGCACCCGTCGTCGCCTCCTTCCAGCCCGACGATTGCTGGGTGATCGCGCCATGAGCGACGTCAGCTACCGACAACGGCTCGGGGCGCTGGCACTCATCGCGCCGCTGGTGATCTTCATCGGCGTGTTCTTTGTCTGGCCGCTCCTGACCATGCTGAAGGAATCCGTGTCGGACGCGACCGTCAGCCGCGCCCTGCCGACCATGGTCGAGGCCGCGGCCGACTGGGACCGGCAATCTCCTCCGACACAGGCCATGCAGGCCGCCCTCGTCAC
Source organism: Pseudochelatococcus sp. B33 (assembly GCF_053570585.1). Taxonomy (NCBI): domain Bacteria; kingdom Pseudomonadati; phylum Pseudomonadota; class Alphaproteobacteria; order Hyphomicrobiales; family Chelatococcaceae; genus Pseudochelatococcus; species Pseudochelatococcus sp. B33. The sequence continues at coordinate 167,543 of NZ_JBSEFH010000010.1, forward strand.
GGATCTGCGCGGGATCGACGATCAGCAACTCTTCGGCGATCTCGTGCGGCGCCTCAACAGCGCGCAGGCGGGCTTCCGCACCCTGCTGCCCAAGACGCGCACCGCCGTCGTCAAATCCCGCGACACGGTCGCGCCCGAAGCGGTCGATCTGGAGGAGATCGACCGGCGCTGGAACGATCCGGTCTACTGGCGGGCCATCGCCTCCACGCTTTCGCCATTCACCGACCAGCACCTTCTTGCCGCCGTCGATCTCGGCCGGGACAGCACGGGGGCCATCGTCGTGCTCGGCGCCCATGAATCGGCCAATCTCACCATCCTGCTGCGCACGTTCCAGGTCTCGGCGACGGTGACGCTGGTCTGCCTCGCCATCGGGCTGCCCTATGCGATGCTGGCCGCCGCCATGACAGGGTGGCGGCGCCAGGTCCTGCTCGGCGCGGTGCTGCTGCCGCTGTGGACCTCGCTGCTGGTGCGCACGGCGTCGTGGTACATCCTGTTGCAGGACAACGGCCTCGTCAACGACATGCTTCAGTCGCTCGGGCTGACGGATGCGCCCCTGCGGCTCATCTTCAACCGCGTCGGCGTCGTCATCGCCATGGCGCACATCCTGCTGCCGTTCATGGTGCTGCCGATCTACAGCGTCCTTATCACCATTCCGAAGACGCTGATGCCGGCCGCGGCGTCGCTCGGGGCGAATCCGCTGCGCGCGTTCCTGCGGGTGCTGCTGCCGTTGAGCCTGCGCGGCATCGCCTCCGGCACGCTGCTCGTGTTCATGGCCGCGATCGGCTACTACATCACGCCGGCGCTCATCGGCGGCGCGCAGGACCAGATGATCTCGTCCGTGATCGCGTTCTACGCCACCGGCTCCGCCAACTGGGGCATGGCGGCGGCGCTGGGCATCGTGCTGCTGGCGGCGACGCTGCTGCTCTATGCAGTCTACGGCTGGCTTTCCTCCGACAAGACGGCGAGGGCGTGAGCGATGCTGAAAACGATGCAGCTTCTTTTCGGCGTGGCGGCGGTGTTCTTCCTCATCGTCCCGCTCATCGCCATCCTGCCGCTGGCCTTCACGTCCGGGGCGTTCCTCACCTATCCGATGCCGGGCTTCTCGATGCGGTGGTTCGACGAGCTCGTCACGGCCGATGCCTGGCGGCGCTCCATCGTCAACAGCCTCGTGATCGGGTTCGGCACCACGGTTCTCTCGACGCTGCTCGGCACCCTGGCTGCGCTGGGTCTGCGCGGGCGCGTGGCGCTCGGCGGGCTGTTCCGGACGATGTTTCTGCTGCCCATGGTCGTGCCGGCGGTGGTGCTCGGCGTCGGCATGCAGATTCTGTTCGTGCGGTTCGGCCTCGCCAATTCCTATTTCGGCGTCATCGCGGCCCATACCGTGGTCGCGATCCCCTTCGTGGTGGTGAGCGTTTCCGGCTCGCTCGCGGGCATCGACCGGCGGGTGGAGCGGGCGGCGCTCAGCCTCGGCGCCTCTCCCCCGACGGTGCTGCGGCGGGTGACGCTGCCGCTGGCGATGCCGGGGATCGCGTCGGGGGCGGTGCTGGCCTTCGCCACGTCGCTGGACGAGGTCGTGCTGACGCTGTTCGTCGCCGGCCCCAACCAGCGCACGCTGGCGCGCCAGATGTTCTCGACGATCCGCGAGAACATCAGCCCCGCGATCGCCGCCGCCGCCTTCCTCTTCATCGTCGGCACGCTGCTCGCCGCCGCCATCGCCATCGTCCTGAAGCAGCGGAGGCAGCGGCGCATCGGCGTGGCATGAACCGGATCGGACGGCGGGCTAGATGATCGCCCTGCGCACCCGCGCCGAGACCCATTCGGAGACGATGACCGTCGCGAGGATGACGATGAAGATCATGGTCACCTGCGGCCACGCCAGCACGTTGAGCGAGGCCTGCAGGTTGAGGCCGAGCCCGCCCGCGCCCACGAGCCCCAGGATGGCGGATTCGCGGATGTTGATGTCCCAGCGGAACACCACCGAGCCGATGAACGACGGCAGCACCTGCGGCACGATGGCGTAATCGATGACCTGCAGCGGGGTCGCGCCCGTTGCCGAGACGGCCTCGACCTGGCTTTCGTCGATCTCCTCGATCGCCTCGTAGAGCAGCTTGCCGATGAAGCCGATGGAGCGCAGCGCGATGGCGATGATGCCGGCGAGCATCCCCGGCCCCAGGATCGACACCAGCAGCAGCGCCCAGATCAGCGAGTTGATCGACCGCGAGGCGACGATGATGAAGAGCGCCAGCGGCCGCGCCACGAAGTGGCTCGGCGTCGTGTTGCGGGCGGCGAGGAAGGCGATCGGCACGGCGATGGCGGTGCCGAGGAGGGTGCCGAGCGTCGCCATGTTGAGCGTGTCCCACAGCGGCTTCCACAGGTTGCCGAGGTAGGACCAGCGCGGCGGGAAGGCGCGGGAGAGGATGTCGGCCCCCTGCGTCGGCGCGTCGTAGACGAAGATCCACATCGTGTCCTTCGTCATCACCTGCCAGCAGAAGACGAAGAACGCGACGAGCGCGAGCCAGGCCGCAAAGCCCAGGATCTCCCGCGCCGGCGTATGGCGGCGCCAGATACGCCCGCCGTCTGTGGTCGTGACCGGCATGCTACTGGATCCGCTTGCGAATGATGCCGGAGCCGTATTCGGCCAGCATGACGATGCCGATGATGACGAGCAGGATCGCGCCCGCGCTGTCGTATTCGTAGCGGTCGATGGCGGTGTTCAGCGTCGCGCCGACGCCACCCGCGCCGACGATGCCGATCACCGCCGACTCGCGGAAATTGATGTCGAGGCGATAGAGGGAGAGCCCGATGAGACGCGGCATGACCTGCGGCTGCACCGCGTAGTTGACGAGTTGCAGCCACGACGCCCCGGTGGCGCGGACGGCCTCGGCCTGGGTCTCGTCGATCTCCTCGATGTCCTCGGCCAGGAGCTTGGCGATGAAGCCGATGGTGGCGAAGGCGAGGGTGAGAAAGCCGGCGAACGGCCCGAAGCCGAACATCGCCACCAGCAGGATGGCGATGACGATCTCCTGAAACGCCCGCGACACCGCGATGATCGCCCGGCAGACGAGATAGACCGGCAGGGGCGCCAGATTACGCGCCGCGCCGATGCCGATCGGGATCGAGATCGCGATGCCGACGACGGTCGCGCAGACCGTCATGGTCAGGCTCTCCTGAATGCCGGCGACGATGTCACGCCAGCGCGTGGTGAAATCGGGCAAGAGGAAGCCCTGCGCGAACCGCCAGCCGCGCTCCAGCCCCTCGTAGGCGCGCAGCCAGTTCACCTCCACCGTCGACAGCGCCGCGAGGAGATAGAGCGCGAGGCCGCCATAGACGAGAAGGCGCGTCGTGCGCGAGCGGATGAACAGCGGCGGCCGTTTCCAGCGGCCGGGATAGGATACGGCGCCCGTCATGCGATGCCCGCCAGACGGCTCGCGGCCTCGCGCGCGTAGGCGGCGCTCTCGGCGTCCTCCGAGGCGTCGGCGTCGGCCTGCTTGCGCATGGCGGCCCAGTCCTCCTCGCCGTAGATGCGGGTGAGCGCGTCTGTGTCGAGCGCGTCGGGCGGGCCGTCGAAAACGATCTCGCCGGCGCGCAGGCCGATGATGCGCTCGACGAAAGCCTGCGCCAGCAGCACGTCGTGAATGTTGATGATCGCGGGCAGGCCGCGCTCCTGGCAGATCTCCATGATCAGGCGCATGATCTGGCGCGAGGTGCGCGGATCGAGCGAGGCGGTGGGTTCGTCGATCAGCAGCAGTTCCGGGTCCTGCTCCAGCGCGCGGGCGATGCCGACGCGCTGCCGCTGGCCGCCCGAGAGCGCGTCGGCGCGCTTGTCGGCGTGGTCGATAAGGCCGACGCGGTCGAGCAGCGCGAAGGCGTCGGTGACGTAGACAGGCGGGAAGCGGCGCAGGAAGCTGCGCCAGAAGGGCACGTAGCCGAGCCGGCCCGACAGCACGTTCTCCATCACGGTCAGCCGCTCCACGAGCGCGTATTCCTGAAAGATCATGCCGATACGCCGGCGCGCCAGCCGGAGCCTGCCGCGCGGCAGGGCGGTGACGTCGAGATCGCGCAGATAGACCTTGCCGCCGTTCGGCTCCACGAGGCGGTTGATGCAGCGGATCAGGGTCGACTTGCCCGAGCCGGACGGGCCGATGAGTCCAACGACCTGTCCGGCCGGGATCTCGAAGCTGACGCCTTTCAGGGCCTTGTCGCCGGTTCGGTAGGTTTTTGTCAGGTTCGACACCCTGAGCATGGGTTATTCCCTTGTGCCGGACTTCGATTTTCGAGCGCTTTCTGATCGATTGTTTACATTCGATCGGCGGGCGCTCCAAACAGAAACGCCGGGGTTCGACCGAACACCGGCGTTTCGTTTCGGGAACGGAGGTTATTTGCAGTCGTAGCTGACGCCGGTCGCTTCATCGATGGCGCGGATCACGGCCCAATGGTCCTTGAAGCTGATCGGGATGAACTTCTCCTGCGGCGGCTCGGAAGCCTGGAACTCCTTCAGCAGCGCCGAATCCGTCCAGTCGAAGGTGAAGAAGGCATCGCGGATCTTGTCCTGCAGCTCCGGCGTCAGGTTGTAGACCACGCCGTAGCCGGTGGTGGGGAAGGTCTGCGACTTGTAGATCGACACGAACTGGTCGCGCTTCACGACATCGCGGGCGACCATGCGGTTGAGCACGGAATTGGCGACGGCCGCGGCCGGATAGTCCTTGTTGACGACGCCGAGGATGGAGTTGTCGTGCTTGCCGGAGAACACCGGCTCGAAATCCGTGCCCGCGTCGAGGCCGTATTCCGCCTTGAGGATGGCGGACGGCGCCTTGAAGCCGGAGTTGGAGGTCTCGGAGGTGAAGGCGAGCTTCTTGCCCTTCAGATCCTCGATCTTCTCGACGCCGGAGCCCGGGAACGTGATGATCTCCATCTCATAGCCGAAGGCGTCGCCCTCGTTGGCGGCCATCATGGCGAAGGGCTTGAAGCCGGCGCAGGCGACCGCGATCGGGTTGCCGCCGGTGTTGAAGCCCGCGACATGGAGGCGGCCGGCGCGCATCGCCTCGATCTGGGCGGCGTTCGACTGCACGGGGAAGAACTGCACCTTCTTGCCGGTCTTCTCGGCGAGATGGTCGAGGAAGCCCTTCCACACGTCGGCGTAGACGGCGGGGTCTTCGACCGGGGTGTAGGCGAAGATCAGCGTATCCGGGTCGATCTGCTGGGCCGGATCGGTCGGCGTATCGGCCACCAGGTCGCCGTCGGCGTCCGTATAGCGGCTGTCGAGCTTGAACTCGGCGTGCGCAGGGAATGCGAACGCCACGGAAAGGGCCAGGGCGGCAAGCAATTTCTTCATGAGTCTCTCCCGTAAGACGACGTCGGCGGCCGCAATCCTGCCGGGAGTCGAACCCGCAGCGGCCTCAAGCCGATCCTGCCGGGTTATTGGACAGCAACGTCACAGTCTTGTGACAATGGCGTTCACAGAAGCGCGGATCGGGCAGGAGATCGTCCGGCAGCGGCCCATTCCGGGGGGATTGCCGGGATCATGGACGTCTGTCCCCCGCCGAATGCGCATCCGCGCTGCCGAGAGCGAGCGACAGTTGCGCCTCGGCGATCTCGACGAGATCGATCGGCGGACGTTTCGTCATGAACCTGTTCCACAGCAGGCCGGCCATGACGGGAGCGATCAGGAGCTGGGGAAAACGGCGGATCGCGTCCAGCCGCGGCGCATCGTCGCGATTCGCCATTGTCGCGATGTGCTCCAGGATCGGCTCCACGACCGCTTCTATATAGATGTCGACGAGTTGCGGGAAGTGGCGCCCCTCCGTCAGGGCGACCAGCGCGACGCCCGCCCTGCCGGAGTTCTGCAAATCCGCCACGGACTGGAGCATGAAGGCGCGAAGGGCCTCGATGGGAGAAGTGTCCTGCGCGATCGTCGCGCTTCGTTCCGCGTGCGGCGGCGGCAAGGTCTCGCGCACCACGCCGGCGAAGAGGTCCTCCTTGCTTCTGAAGTAGAGGTAGAGCGTGCCCTTGGCCACACCGGCTCTCTCGGCCACCGACGAGAGCCTCGCGTTCGCGAAGCCGTTTTCGGTGAATTCTTCCATGGCCGCGCGCAGGATGGCGGCGCGCTTCACCTCTTTCTTGAGGCGCACGCGATCGGATTCGGACCTGGTCGGCGCGGTGGGGCGTTGTTGTTCTGTCATGGGCGGTTCCGCTATCCGCGAATAGTGGCATGAAACAAAATGACCTGCCAGTCATTTTATCATTGAAAAATGACCGGAAGGTCATTATCGTCGCGAATGACATCGGGAAGCCTCTGACATGAAGCGTGGAGCCCTCATCATCCTGCTCGTCGCCGCCCTTGCCGGCGGCGGGGCGTATTACTGGGGGAGCCGGCAATCGGGGGGTGAGGCGCTGGCGCTCGGCGGCAATGTCGACATCCGCGAGGTCAATCTCTCCTTCCGGGTCGCCGGGCGCGTCGCGGCGGTGGAGGTGGACGAGGGCGACCGCGTCGCCGCGGACGACGTCATCGCGCGGATCGACCCCGAGCCGCTGCGGCAGGCGCTGGCGCAGACGGAAGGCTCGCTCGCCGCGGCTGAGGCCAACGAGGCGCTCCTGAGGGCGGGCACCAGAGCCGAGGACATCGCACGGCTCAAGGCGCAGATGGAGGGACTCAGCGCCGTCTCGGAAACTGCGCGGATGACCTATGACCGCCAGCAGTCGCTGGCGCGGACGAACATCACCTCGCGGCAGGCGCTGGACGACGCCCGCGCGGCACGCGACCGCGCCATTGCGGAACACGAGGCGGCGCGGCAGGCCTATACGGCCGCGGTCAACGGCGCGCGTCCCGAGGAGCTGGCGCAGGCGGCGGCGCAGCGGCAGGCGGCGCAGGCGCAGCGGGACGCCGCCGAACTGCAACTGCGCGACGCGACCCTGCTCGCCCCGAGCCCGGGGACGGTTCTGACGCGCGCCGTCGAACCCGGCACCATGGTCAGCGCCGGCGCGACCGTCGTCACCCTGTCGCTCGACCGTCCGGTGCGCATCCGCGCCTATGTGCGGGAGCCCGATCTCGGCCGGGTCGCGCCGGGCACGAAGGTGCTCGTCCATACCGACGCCCGCCCTGGCGAACCCTATGCCGGCACGGTCGGCTTCGTATCGCCGCGGGCGGAGTTCACGCCCAAGCAGGTGGAGACGCAGGACCTGCGCACCGCGCTCGTCTACCGGCTGCGCATTGTCATCGACGACGCCGACGACCGGCTGCGGCAGGGCATGCCGGTGACGGTGCGCCTCGCGAGCGAGGCCGAGCCAGGATCAAAGTCAGCGCCATGAGCGAGCCGGCCGTCCTTCTCCGGGGCCTCGGCCACCGCTACCCGGAACAGGGTGAGGGCGAATCGGCCCTTCTCGACATCGACATCGCCGTCCGTCCCGGCATCATCACCGGGCTTGCGGGTCCCGATGGCGCGGGCAAGACGACGCTGATGCGCGTCATGGCCGGCCTGCTGAAGCCGACGGCCGGATCGGCGCAGGTTCTCGGGCTCGATCCGATCGCCGACACGGACGACCTGCATGTGCGGGTCGGCTACATGCCGCAGAAATTCGGGCTCTACGAGGACCTGACGGTCATGGAGAACCTCGTCCTCTACGCCGATCTGCGCGGCGTCGGCGGCAAGGTGCGCCAGGCGCAGTTCGAGCGGCTGCTCGATTTCACCGATCTGCATCGCTTCACCACGCGTCTCGCCGGCAAGCTTTCGGGCGGCATGAAGCAGAAGCTCGGCCTCGCCTGCACGCTGATCGGCACGCCGGAGCTGCTGCTCCTCGACGAGCCGGGGGTGGGCGTCGATCCGATTTCACGCCAGGACCTCTGGCGCATGGTGACGAGCCTCGCCGAGGGCGGCATGGCGGTCGTCTGGGCCACGGCGTATCTGGACGAGGCGGAGCGCTGCGACGAACTCTGCCTGATGAACGAGGGCAGGGTGATCTTCGCCGGCCGGCCCGCCGAACAGATTGAACGGATGCGCGGGCGCTGCGTCCAGATCAGGGACATTGCCGGCAACCGCCGCCATTTCCTGCGCCGCGCGCTCGGCAGCGCCGGCGTGGTCGATGGCGTGATCCAGGGCGAGAGCGTGCGTCTCGTGCTGGAGGAGGGCGTGACCCGCCCGGATGCCGGCCTGATGGCGGGCGAAGCGGGCGCACGGGCCGTCGCGGTCGAGCCGCGTCTGGAGGATGCCTTCATCGACCTCGTCGGTGGCGGGCCGGACGGTCATTCCGTCCTCGCCGAAACCATGCCCGTCGCCGAACTCCCCGAGGGCGTCGACGCGGATGCGGTGATCCGCGCCCGCGAGCTGACGCGCAAGTTCGGCGACTTCACCGCCACCGACCATGTCACCTTCAACGTCAGGCGCGGCGAGATCTTCGGCCTGCTGGGGCCGAACGGCGCGGGCAAGTCCACCACCTTCCGCATGCTGTGCGGCCTTCTCACGCCGACCTCCGGCGAGGCGCAGGTGATGGGGATCGACCTGAAGCGAAGCGCGGGCCGGGCACGCCAGAAGCTCGGCTACATGGCGCAGAAATTCTCGCTCTACGGCAATCTCGGCGTCGAGCAGAACCTCGCCTTCTTCTCCGGCATCTACGGGCTGAAGGGACGCGCGCGCGAAGAGAAGGTGGCCCGGATGATGGAGAGCTTCGACCTTGCGCGCTACCGGCGCACCATGGCGGGCGAGCTGCCGCTCGGCTTCAAGCAGCGGCTCGCGCTCGCCTGCGCGCTGATGCACGAGCCGCCGCTGCTCTTCCTCGATGAGCCGACATCCGGCGTCGATCCGGTGACGCGGCGCGAATTCTGGATGCACATCAACGCCCTCGTCGACAAGGGCGTGACCGTGATGGTGACGACGCATTTCATGGACGAGGCGGAATATTGCGACCGCATCGCCCTGATCTATCGCGGACGCATGATCGCCGCAGGCCCGCCCGATGCGCTGAAGCGCGAGGTCGCGAGCCACGACCTGCCCGATCCCACGTTCGAGGACGCCTTCATCCGTCTGATCCGGCGCGACGACGCGGCACAGCGTGAAGCGGAGGGCCAAGCGGGGGAGGGGGCGGCATGACGGAGAACGCGCCCGCCAAGGCACCCCCTGCCAAGGCACCCCCCTCTCGCGCGGGCTTTTCGCTGCGCAGGCTCTCCGCCCTGTGCCTCAAGGAGACGCGACAGATCATCCGCGATCCGAGCAGCATCCTGATCGCCATCGTCCTGCCGGTCGTCCTGCTGTTCATTTTCGGTTTCGGCATCTCGCTCGACACCAACCGGCTGGCGGTCGGCGTGGTGATGGAGGATCGCGGCGTCGAGGCGGTGCGGCTCGCGGCGGCCGCGGCCGGCTCGCCCTACATCGAGCCCGTCTTCGCCAATACGCTGGCCGAGATCGAGGAGAGGCTGACGCGCGGGGAACTGCGCGGGGCCATCGTCATCCCGCAGGATTTTACCGCGAAAGTGCAGGCGGGGGGCGGCGAGGCCAACGTGCAGGTGCTGGCGGACGGGTCGGAGCCGAATACGGCGAATTTCGTCGCGAGCTATGCGCGGGGGCTTTTCGAAAGCTGGCTCGCCGCGCGGGCCGATGCCTACGGCATGCCGTTCAGCGAAGCCATCTCGATCGAGCCGCGCTACTGGTTCAACCCGGCGACGGTCAGCCGCAACTATCTCATTCCCGGCTCCATTTCCGTGATCATGACCATCATCGGGGCGCTGCTGACATCGCTCGTCGTCGCCCGCGAGTGGGAGCGGGGAACCATGGAGGCGCTGCTCGCGACCCCCGTCCGCCGGGCCGAGCTGCTGCTGTCGAAAAGCCTGCCCTATTATGTGCTGGCCATGCTGGCCATGGCCATCTGCGTCCTGATCGCGGTCTTCGTCATGGACGTCCCTTTCCGGGGGTCTATCGCCGTCCTGCTGTTGTCGACGAGCCTGTTCCTTGGCAGCGCGCTGGGGCTCGGCCTGCTGCTGTCGACGGTGACGCGCAACCAGTTCAACGCCGCGCAGGGGGCGCTCAATGCCGCCTTCCTGCCCTCGGCCCTGCTGTCGGGCCTGATCTTCGAGATCGCCTCGATGCCCGCGGTGGTGCAGGCGGTGACCTATCTCGTTCCGGCCCGCTACTTCGTGAAGATCATGCAGACGCTGTTCCAGGCGGGCGAGGTGTGGTCCATTCTCCTGCCGAACATGCTGTTCCTGCTGATCTCGGCAATCTTCTGGCTCGGCCTCACGGCGTGGAAGACGCGCCGCAGGCTGGACGGGTGAGTGCCATGTGGAACCGCATCGTCGCCCTCGTCATCAAGGAATTGCAGCAGCTTCTGGCCACCCGGCGCAACGTGATGATGCTGCTCACGCCACTCTTCCTCCAGCTCGCCATTTTTCCCTTCGCGACCACGCTGGAGGTGCGGAACGCCACGCTCGCGATCATGAACGAGGATCAGGGCGCCGTCGCCATCGAACTCGTCCAGCGCCTCGCGGCGGCGTCCGCCTTCAACGAGGTGGTCGCCGTGCACGACGAGGACGCGCTCCGGCAGACGATCGACGCGCAGGCGGCGCTGCTGGCGATCCGCATCCCCCCGGACTTCTCCGGCAAGGTCCTGACCGGGGAACCCGTGAGCCTTCAGGCGCTGATCGACGGGCGGCGGTCCAACGCGGCGCAGATCGCCTTCTCCTATGTCCAGCAGATCGTCATCCAGTTCGCCGAGGAGTACGCCGGCCAGGTCCCGCCCGCGACCCTTGTCGTCCGCAATCTCTACAATCCCAACCTCGAATACCGCTGGTTCGTGCTGCCGAGCCTCGTGGCGATCATCGCCACCGTCGGCTGCCTGCTCGTGACGGCGCTGTCGCTGGCGCGCGAGCGGGAGGAAGGCACGTTCGACCAGCTGCTGGTGACGCCGCTGACGCCCGCCTACATCATGCTCGGCAAGGCGGTGCCCGGCGTTCTCGTGTCGATGGTGCAGGGAGGGATCATCGCGCTCGCCGCCGTCGTGCTCTACGGCGTGCCCTTCACGGGGCCGGTCTGGCTGCTGGCGCTCGCCACCTTCGCCTACGCACTCGCGCTTTCCGGCGTGGGCCTGCTGATCTCGGCGGTCTCGACCAGCCAGCAGCAGGCGTTTCTCGGCGTCTTCTGCTTCATGGTGCCCTCCGTGGTGCTGTCCGGCTATCTCGCGCCGGTCGAGAACATGCCGACCGTGCTGCGCTGGCTGAGCGCGGCCAATCCCCTGACGCACTTCATCGCCATGGCGAAGGGCATCTTCCTCAAGAGCTACGGCCTGCCCGAAACCACCGCGTCGCTTCTGGCGCTGTTCGCCATCGCCGGCGTTTCCCTGATCACCGCCCATATGGTGTTCTGGAGGCAGACGAAGTCGTGACGGGGCCGGCTCCCGCCCGTGATGCCGGAGAGCCGCTAATATCGCTTGACGCGCACCAAAAATTGCGTGATCTTGGAATCAGAAATAAAAATTGCAAATCACGCGGGAGATGGCACCCGGGTGAGGAGGAAACGACCTGAAATGCCGGTGCCGGCGGATGCGTGCTTTCTCGTGCGATCCGCGCCGTCAGCGCGCATGGGGCCTGCCTGTCTCCTCGCCGGGTTTTCGGTCCGCTCTCCATCTTCAGCATCCGGAACGGGAGGCGAGCGTTCGCCTCTGCGCGAGCCCGACCATGGCGATACTGCAACTCGACAAGATCACGAAGTCCTACGGCGAGGTGCCGGTGCTCAAGGGCATCGACCTGTCGCTGGAGGCCGGCGAGGTTCTGGCGCTCGTCGGCGAGAACGGGGCCGGGAAATCCACGCTGATGCGCATCGTCGCGGGCCTCCACCGCCAGACCGCCGGCAAGCTGGTGTTCGACGGCAAGCCGGCGCCCGCAAGCCTCATCGCGGCGGAACAGGCCGGCATCGTGATGGTGCATCAGGAATTCTGCCTCGCGCCGCATCTGACCGTGGCCGAGAACGTCTTCCTGGGGCGCGAGCGCGTGCGGGGGTTCTTTACCGACCGGCAGGCCATGGAAAAGGCGTCGGCGGCGCTGCTCGCGGAACTCGGATCGTCGGTGCCTGTGCGCGCCCGGATGCACGACCTGCCCGTCTCCGACTGGCAGATGGTCGAACTCGCCAAGGCGTTCGCCCGCTCGCCGAAGCTCATTCTCATGGACGAGCCGACGGCAGTGCTGTCGGGCACGGAAGCGCAGCGCCTTTTCAGGCGCATCCGCGCCTTTCAGCGCACCGGCGGCGCGGTCGTCTTCACGTCGCATCGTCTCGACGAGGTCAAGGAGATCGCTGACCGCATCGCGGTGCTGCGCGATGGACAGATCGTGCGTGTCGCAAGGGCCGATGCCCTGTCCGAGGCGGAGATGGCGGAAGCCATGGTGGGCCGTCCGCTCGCGGAGATCTATCCGGAAAGGGCGAAACGCGACCCCGTCGAGACGCTCGTCAGCGTGCGGGACCTGACCGCGCCCCATGCGGTGACGAATGCCAGCCTCGACATCAGGAAGGGCGAGATCCTGGGCGTCGCCGGTCTCGTGGGGTCGGGGCGCACGGAGCTGTTCGAGGCGATCGTGGGCCTGCGCGCGGCGCACTGCCGCTCGTTCGTGCTGCGCGGGGCCGAGCGCCGGCTGCCGAGCGCCCGGCAGGCGTGGCAACTGAAGCTCGCCTATCTGACGGAAGACCGGAAGGGGCGGGGGCTGCTTCTCGGCAAGTCGCTCGACGAGAACGTGGCCCTGACGAAGGGCGCCATCAGCGGCGCGCACTGGATAGACCCGCGCGCGGAGCGGGACGATCTGACGGCGGCGGTGAAGCGATACGACATCCGCGTGGGGCGTCACGACGTGCCGGTGGGCGCGCTGAGCGGCGGCAACCAGCAGAAGGTGCTGATCGCCAAGACGCTCGCGACCGATCCCGATCTCGTCATCTTCGACGAGCCGACGCGCGGCGTCGACATCGGCGCGAAACAGAAGATCTACGCGATCATCGTCGAACTGGCGGCGGCGGGGAAGGCCGTCGTGGTCATTTCCTCCGAGATGCAGGAAATCGTCGGCCTCGCCGACCGGGTCATCGTCATGCGCCGCGGCAGGATCGCCGGCGAACTGACCGGCGAGAGCATCTGCGAGGGCGAGATCATCCGCTTCGCCATGGGGCTGCAGGAAATGGGCCTTCAGGAGGAGGCAAGCCGTGTCTGAACAAGCCATGTCTGAACAAGCCGCGTCCGAAATCACCATCGAACGGAACCGCGCCGCCTCGCCTTCCGTCCGCGCGCTCGTGCGGGCGCTGGGAGCGGGAGGCCCCCTGATCGCCCTCGTGCTGCTGATGATCGTCGGCGCCCTCATGAGCGACCGTTTCCTGACCCCGGACAACCTGTCGAACGTGCTCACGCGCAGCGCCATCATCGGCATCATCGCCGTTGGCGCGACGTTCGTCATCACGGCAGGCGGCCTCGACCTGTCGGTCGGGTCGCTCTCGGCCCTCGTCGCTGGTCTCGCGATCCTGTTCATGAACAGCCTGACGGCGACGTTCGGCGCCGGATGGGAGACGGTCGCGGCGGGCATCCTCTTTTCCGTCTTCATCGGCGCGGCGGCGGGCTTGCTGAACGGCGCCATGATCGTCAAGGGCAGGGTCGAGGCGTTCATCGTCACTCTCGGCACCATGGGGATATTCCGCTCGCTCGTGACGTGGCTCGCCGACGGCGGCTCGATATCGCTCGACTTCTCGCTGCGCGACGTGGCCCGGCCGATCTATTACGGGCAGCTCGGCGGCGTCACCGTCCCGATCCTGGTTCTCCTCGTCATCGTGGTCGTCGGCGAAATCGTGCTGCGGCGCGTGCGGTTCGGACGCCACGTCGCGGCGATCGGGTCGAACCGGAACGTGGCGGCCTACTCCGCGATCCCGGTCGATCGCGTCCGCATCCTGACCTATGTGATCCAGGGCGTCTGCGTCGCCGTCGCCTCGGCCATCTACGTGCCGCGGCTCGGCACGGTGACGCCGTCCACCGGCCTCATGTGGGAGCTCGAGGCGATCGCGGCCGTCATCATCGGCGGCACGGCGCTCGGCGGCGGGTTCGGACGCATCTGGAGCACCATCGCCGGCGTGCTGATCCTCGGGTTCATCAGCAACATCCTGAACCTGACCGGCGTCGTCAGCCCTTATCTGAATGGCGCGTTCCAGGGGGCGATCATCATCATCGCGGTTCTGGTGCAGCGCGACCGCTCGCGCGGATAGGGGGCCTATCCGCGCGGCGCATCACTACCGTTTCACGCAATACCCATGCGCCGGCCTCCGGGCCGGACAGGGAAACTTTGTCGCAATCCAAGGGTCATAACCCAAGGGAGGAAATGCATGCTGAAGGGTTTGAAATCTGCAATCGTCGCGGGCGTGGTCGCGCTTGCCGGCTGGGCGACACCGTCTGTCGCGGCGGACGCCGTGATCGGCGTCTCGATCCCCGCCGCCACCCACGGCTGGACCGGCGGCCTCAACTATCACACCAGGCGCACGATCGAGCGCATGAAGGAGGCGTTCCCGACCATCGACTTCGTCCTCACCACCTCGTCGAGCGCGACGCAGCAGGTGAACGACATCGAGGACCTGCTCGCGCGCGACATCAACGCGCTTGTGGTGCTGCCGTTCGAATCCGATCCGCTGACCGCGCCGGTGAAGGCGGCGAAGGCGAAAGGCGTCTTCATCACCACGGTGGATCGCGGTCTCGGAGAAGAGGGGATCGAAGATCTCTATGTCGGCGGAGACAATCCGCAATACGGCCGCACGGCGGCCGAGTATTTCAAGCAGAAGTTTCCGGACGGCGGCAAGGTCGTCGTCATGCGCGGCATTCCGACCGCCATCGACAATATCCGCATCGAGGCTTTCGAGGAGGCGCTGAAGGACAGCAAGATCGAGGTTCTGGACAAGCAATACGCCAACTGGAACCCGGACAAGGGCTTCGAGGTCATGCAGGACTACCTGCAGCGGTTCCCGCAGATCGACGGCGTGTGGGCCGGTGACGACGACGCGGCGCTGGGGGCTATCGAGGCCATCCGGCAGAGCGGGCGCCAGAACATCGCGGTTCTCGGCGGATCGGGCATGAACAAGGTCATCAAGCTCGTGATCGACGGCCACGATCTCGTGGATGCGGACATCTTCTATCCGCCGACCCTGATCATTCCCGCCATCGAACTGGTGACGCTGAAATACGCCACCCAGGCGCCGATCACCGGCCGCTACGTCCTCGACAGCCCGCTGATCACCAAGGACAACGCCGCCGAATACTACTTCGCCGATGCGCCCTACTGATAAACGAATGCGCCCCCGAAAGGGGGCGCATTTTTTGGCGTTTTGCGGGATGTTCAGACGAAGGCCGGCGTGAGCCACTGGCCGGCAAGGTGGCTGTCGACCACGGCATCGACGAAGGCGACGCCCTTGAGGCCGTCCGCGGAGGTCGGGATGGACGCGGGGTCGTGGGCGGGTGCGCGTTCCTCGATCCGGGCGCGGATGGCCTCGGCATAGCCGGTGTAGAGATTGGCGAAAGCCTCGATGTAGCCCTCCGGATGACCCGGCGGCGTGCGGGTGCGGCTTTTCGCGTTGGGCGCGAGATCGTCCCGCCCGCGCTTGATGAGAGTGGGGGCGCCGTTGAGCGGCGTGAACAGCAGGTCGTTCGGCTGCTCCTGCTGCCACGCGAGGCTCGCCCTGTCGCCGTAGACGCGCAGCCGCAGGCCGTTCGACTGGCCGATAGCCACCTGCGAGGCCCACAGCAACCCGCGCGCGCCGCCCTCGTAGCGCAGCAGGACGTTGGCGTTGTCATCAAGCGCGCGTCCGGCGACGAAGGTCTGCAGGTCTGCGAACAGCGCTTCGACCTTCAGGCCGGTGACGAAACCGGCGAGATGGTAGGCGTGGGTGCCGATGTCGCCGATGGCGCCGCCGCGGCCGGATTTTTTCGGGTCCGTCCGCCACGCGGCCTGCGCGTTGCCTTCGAGCTCGATGCCGGTCGCCATCCATTCGAGCGGATATTCCACCTGCACGACGCGGATGGTGCCGAGTTCGCCCGCCGCGACGAGAGCGCGCGCATGGTGAACGGCGGGATAGCCGCTGTAGGTGTAGGTCACGCCCACGAAGCGGCCGGTGGACCCGGCGAGCTCGTGCAGGGCCACGGCATCGTCGAGGGTGGTCGTCATCGGCTTCTCGCAGATGACATGGAAGCCCTCATTCAGCAGGGCGCTGGCGATGGGGAAATGGGTATGGTTGGGCGTGCAGATGGCAACGACGTCGACGGGGTCCGACCGCTCCTTCTCACCCGCGATGAGCGCATGCACGTCGTCATAGGAGCGGTCGGGGGCGATGTAATTGGCGGCGGCGAAACGATGGCCGCGCGCCGCATCCGCGTCGAAGGCGCCGGCGACGAGGTCGTAATGGTTGTCGAGGCGCGCGGCGTAGCGATGGATGCCGCCGATATAGGCCCCTTCGCCGCCGCCGATCATGCCGAGGCGCAGGCGGCGGGAGGGTGTGGACGCTGACGTCATGAACGGGCTCCGGTGGTCACAGGCCGATGATTTCACAAACCGAGTATCCGGCGGTTGACGGTGCGGTCGGCATCCGCCTTGACGAAGTCGTCGAAGGGCCGCTCCGCGACACGGATGATGTGGTCCCTGATGAACTCAGCGCCTTCCCGCGCGCCGTCTTCCGGGTGCTTCAGCGCGCATTCCCACTCCAGCACGGCCCAGCCGTCGAAGTCGTAGGCCGCGAGCTTGGAGAAGATGGCGCCGAAATCGACCTGTCCGTCGCCGGGGGAGCGGAAGCGGCCGGCGCGGGAAATCCACGGCTGGTATCCGCCATAGGCTCCGGTCTTGCCGGTGGGGCGGAACTCCGCGTCCTTGACGTGAAAGGCGCGGATGCGCTCGTGGTAATGATCGATATACGCGAGGTAATCGATGGATTGCAGCACGAGGTGGCTCGGGTCGTACATGATGTTGCAGCGGGCGTGGCCGTTCACGCGTTCGAGGAACATCTCGAAGGTCAGCCCGTCGTGGAGGTCTTCGGTCGGGTGGATCTCGTAGCACAGGTCGACGCCCTCGGCGTCGAAACGGTCGAGAAGGGGCCGCCACCGCCGCGCCAGCTCGTCGAACCCGTCCGCGATCAGGCCGTCCGGCCATTGCGGGTAAGGGTAGAAATAGGGCCACAGCAGGGTGCCGCTGAAGGTCACATGCCGGTCGAGGCCGAAACGGCGCGAGGCGACGGCGGCGCGTTCCAGTTGCCGCACGGCCCATTCCTGCCGGGCGGCCGGATTGCGGTGCATGGCCTTGGGCGCGAACGAGTCGGCGGGCAGGTCGAAAGCGGGATGGAGCGCGACGAGCTGCCCCTGCAGGTGGCTCGCGAGCTCGGTCACCACGAGACCGTGGCGGGCGAGCGTTCCCCGGATATCATCGACATAGTCCTGGCTGTCGGCCGCCCGTTCGAGATCGATGATCCGGCTGTCCCAGGTGGGGATCTGCACGCCGGTGAAGCCCTTTTCGGCCGCCCAGCCGGCGAGGCCGTCCAGCGTGTCGAAGGGGGGATCGTTCCCCGCGAACTGGGCCAGAAAGACCCCGGGACCCTTCAAAGTGCGCATCGGCCAACTCCTCGATGTGATTCAGGGGCATGGTTCAGGTTGCCTCGCGGTGCCCGCCATGACGTCCCCGTGATATCCCTTTGGACGTTGTGCATCGCGGCCGCCTCCCGGAAGCCGGGCTCAGAGCGGTGCTGCGGGGGCGGGCGAGGAATCGTAGGCCGCCCAGATCGACTGGTCGTAGTTGATCACGGAACCCGTCATCAGGCCCGATTCCGCGCTGGACAGGAACGCGACCGCCCGCGCCACCTCGTTCGGATCGATCAGCCGGCCGAACGGCTGCGCCGCGGCGGCGTCCTCCAGCCAGTTGTCCTCGGCCCCGTGGTATTCGCGCTGGATGCGGTCCTCGCCGTCGGACGCCATCCAGCCGATGTTGAGCGCGTTGACGCGGATACGGTTGCGCAGCACCGCGTAGGCCGTGTTGCGCGTCAGCGTCGCCAATGCGCCCTTCGAGCTGCAATAGGCGGCGATGAAGGGCTGCCCGGCCTCCGCCGACATGGAACAGATGTTGACGATGGTGCCTTCCGTCTTCTCCCGGCGCATCAGCTTGAGCGTCTCCTGGATCAGGAAGAACGGCCCGCGCACGTTGACGGCGAAAATGGCGTCGAACAGCTCCGGCGAGGTGTCGAGGATGGTGCCCCGGTCGGTGAGCGCCGCCGCGTTGACGAGCGCATCCACGCGGCCGAACGTGCTGTCGGCCCGGTGGATGACGGCGCGGCAATCCTCGACGCTGCGCAGGTCCGCCTGCTGGAACACCACGCGCGCGCCGGTGCGCCGGCCGATGGCCTCGGCCCGTTCCTCGCCCTTGTCGCGCGAGCGGCCGCAGATGACGATGCCGGCGACGCCCCGTTCGGCGAAGAGCGTCGCGATGGCGGCGCCGAGCCCCTGCGTGCCGCCGGTGACGACGGCGATCTTTCCTTCGAGCGTACTCATGCTGCGGCTCCTTCTATGGTATAGCCGGCGTTGGCCAGCGCGCGCGCCAGGGCGTCGTAGCCCTTGACGGCGTATTCGGCGGGCGGGGCCTTGGCGGGATCCTGCTCCGCCTCCACCACGAACCAGCCCTCGTAACCGCTGTCGGCGATGCGCCGGACGATCGTGCCGAAATCGAGCGATCCGTCGCCCGGAACGGTGAACGCGCCCTTGAGCACGGCGTCGAGGAAGGAATCCCGGCCGCGGTCGAGAGCGTCGATGACCGGCGCGCGGATATCCTTGGCATGGACGTGGACGATGCGGCTGCCGTGCTTCTCGATCACGCGCAGGACGTCGCCGCCCGCGAAGGCGAGGTGGCCCGCGTCGTAGAGCAGGCCGACCGCCTCGCCGGTGTGGCGCATCAGGAGGTCGACGTCGTGCTCGGACTCGATGGCCGTGCCCATGTGATGGTGGAAGGCGAGCGGCACGCCCGCCTCGGCGCAGTGCTCGGCAAAGCGGGTGAGCCTGTGGCCGTAGACGCGGATTTCGTCCTCCGACAGCCGGCGGCGGGTGTCGAGCGGCGCCTCGCGCCGGTTCTGGATCGTGCCCGCCGTCTCGCCATAGGCGAGGCACGCGGCGCCGAGCGCGCTGAACAGCGCGAGCTGGCCGGCGACCTTGTCCTTTTCCGCGGCGAGGTCGTCGGGGGCGTCGAGGACCGTGCCGGAGTACCAGCCCGAGGCGAGCTGCAGTGTGTGTGCGGTGAGTTCCCGGCGCAGTTCCGGGGCGGTCCTGGGGAACTTGCCGCCCGTCTCCACGCCGGAAAATCCGGCCGCGCGGCTTTCCCGCAGGCAGGTCTCAAGGGGTGTGTCGCCGCCGAGTTCGGGAAGGTCGTCGTTCGACCAGGCGATCGGCGCGATTGCAAGCTTGGCTTTCATGCATGCGGCTCCTCGGTCCGGCGCCGCGGAGCGGCGGCCGGATCAGTGACAGGACGGAAAACGAGGTGAACGGATCGTCGGACCAACGGGCAATGAGCTTGTCTCAGTGTCCGTTGGTCAAGCCCGCGCGGCGCTTGAGCGACACCCGCTCGACATCGGTCGAAGACCGGGGCCGATGGCATCAAACCCCGACGCGCTGCTTCCTGCGCGCTTCGAGCTGCTGCCGGGACGCCTCGCGGACGCTCTCGCGCTCGCTGACCTGCGGCACGCCGACATCCCACCACGCGTCGCCGGGGGTCCAGGTGAAGGCGTCGGAGACGATGGTGAGCACCGTCGTGCGGTCCGTCGTCTTCGCCCATTCGACGGCCTCGCCGAGTTCCGCGAGGCTCTCGACGTGGCGTGCCAGCGCGCCCATGGACTGGGCGTGCGCGGCGAAGTCGACGGGAAACGGATCCCTGACGCGGCAATCCCTGATCAGATTGTTGAACGACGCACCGCCCTTGGCGTTCTGAAGGCGGTTGATGACGGCGTAGCCGCCGTTGTCGCAGACGATGAGAATGAACTTGTGCCCGGCCAGCACCGATGAATAGATTTCGGAGTTCATCATCATGTACGTGCCGTCGCCGATCATGACGATGGGTGTCCGCGTGGGATCGGCCATGGCCGCGCCCCAGCCGGCCGGGATCTCGTAGCCCATGCACGAGAAGCCGAACTCGCAGTCGAATGTGTTGGGGGTCTTCACGCGCCAGTTCTTCACCACCTCGCCCGGCAGTCCGCCCGCCGCCGTGATGAGCAGGTCGCGCTCGCCCGCGTGGGCGTTGACGACACCCACGACCTGCGCATAGGTCGGCACGGGCTCGTTGGTCGGCCGCTGGTAATCGTCGAGCGCCTCGTTCCAGCGCGCGAATTCCTCGCGCCCCTTGCGCGTCCAGCCGGCATCGGCCCGCCAGTCGCCGATGGCGGCATCGAGTTCCGTGACGGTTTCGAGCGCGTCGCCCACCACCGCCAGCGCCCGGTGCTTGGTAGCGTCCCACCGCGCCGCGTTGATCGACAGGAAGCGGGCGTCTGGGGCGAAGGCGGACCACGATCCGGTGACGAAGTCCATCAGCCGCGTGCCGACCGCGATCACGACGTCGGCCTCGGCTGCCAGCGCGTTGGCGGAGGTCGAACCCAGAATGCCGACGGGGCCGACATGGGCGGGATGCTCATGAATGACGGCGCCCTTGCCGGCGATGGTTTCGGATAGCGGAATGCCGTGCCTGTCGGCGAAATCGGCGAGCGCCTGCTCCGCCCCCGAGTAGCGCACGCCGCCGCCCGAGATGATGAGCGGGCGCTTCGCCGATTTCAGCAGCTCGGCGGCCTCGGCGAGACGCTTCCGGTCCGGGCGGGGACGGGGAACGGCGTGGATCGTCTCCTCGAAGAAGGCTTCAGGGTAGTCCCAGGCGATCTCCTGCACGTCCTGCGGCAGGGCGATGAACGCGGGGCCGCAGTCGGCGGGATCGAGCATCGTCGCCACCGCCTGGGGCAGCGAGGAAATGATCTGCTCGGGATGGGTGATGCGGTCCCAGTAGCGGGCCACCGCCTTGAAGGCGTCGTTGACGTTGATCGTGGGATTGCCGAAATGCTCGACCTGCTGCATCACCGGGTCGGGACGGCGATTGACGAAGGTGTCGCCGGCGAGGAGCAGCACGGGCAGACGGTTGGAATGCGCGACTCCGGCCGCCGTCACCATGTTCAGCGCGCCGGGACCGATGGAGGTCGCCGCGACCATGATCTGCCGGCGGCGTTTTGCCTTGGCGAAACCGATCGCAGCCAGCGCCATCGCCTGCTCGTTCTGCGCCCGCCATGTCGGCAGCCTGTCCTGCACCGCCTCGAGCGCTTCCGACAGGCAGGTGACGTTGCCGTGGCCGAAAATGGCGAAGACGCCGGGAAACAGCGGGACTTTCTCTCCGTCGATAAGGGTATGTTGGGCGCAGAGATAACGCACCAGGGCTTGCGCCATGGTGAGACGAACCGTTGACATGAAATGGTCCCTCCCAGGATCGTCGGCATTCTTGACTGTCGGCATCCTTCCCGGTGCCCCTGTTCTGAAATTTATATTGCCGATATTATAATTTCGCAACAAAAATTGCAATAGTGGACATAAATTTTATAACCATTTGAAATATATGATTCAATTTCCCCTCTTGCGCAGCATGGCCTCGGTCACGGTGGGGATGCGCGGCGTCTGACCCGTGTTCGGATGGAGCCGGATGGCGGTCGCGGTGGCGATGGACTGGATGAGACACATCGGCGCCGCCAGCGAGCGGGAGAAAGTGTACTCGTCCTCCGCGATCGTGAACAGCACCTCGGCGTCCTTGGCGAGCGGCGACAGCTGGCTGTCGGTGAGCGCGATCAGCGGAATATCGCGGGCGGCGGCCGAATCGGCGATGGTCACGACCTCCTTGGCATAGTGCCGGAACGCGATGGCGACGAGCACGTCCCGCTGCGTCATCGTCGCCGCCATTTCCGTGGCGAGCCCGCCGGAGGGGTCGAGCAGCACGACGCGGCGCTGCAGCATGGTCAAGAGATAGCGCATGAGCGAGGCGATCGGCTCGGAGCGCAACTGCCCGGCGATATAGACCGTGTCAGCCCCGGCCAGCAGCGCCGCCGCCCGCTGGAGATCGTCCTCGCCCACGGTTTCCAGCAGGTCTTGCAAGGCGGCGATGTCCCGCACGACCAAGGCGTGGAGGTGGCTAGCGCAGCCCGTGCCGGCGTAACGCGACAGCTCGCCCTCCAGCGCTCGGATACGCTCCTGGAAGCCGGGGGCGGCGGTGGCGATGCGGGTCTGGAACACCACCTGCATGGGTTTGAAGCCGGAGAAGCCGAAATGCTGCGCGAAACGCACGAGGCTCGACGAATGGGTGCCGCACTTGGCGGCGAGCGCGTTGATCGATTCGAGCGCCACGCTGTTCGGGTTCTGCGTCAGGAAGCGGGCGATCTGCTGGAAACCGGCGGACAGCCGGGGGTACTCCTCCGTGATCAGATTGACGATGCCCTCGTAATTGTCGGGCACCTGCCCTGTGATCTTCGGCCTTTGTCGGGACATGCATGTTCTCCGGGTGTGTCTTGTTCTCCAGATGCGTCTTGCGGCCGGCCGTCGTTTCCGGACCGCCGCGCCTTGCCGCATCGGTCGTTGCGGGAAACGGCTTGACAAGGAAAAATAATTGCGAAATTAATTATGCAACAATTTTTGTTGCGCTTCGCCGTGTCAATCGCGTCATGTCAATCGCGCGTCGTCGGCGGCGACAGGGGCGCAAGCCCACTGAGGGTGGGTAACCGTCAAAGATTTCATTGTGTTCAAGCCCGATTCCAGTGCGCCTCGAAATGAGTCCCGCATTGAATCTAGCCGCACGACAAAGAAACGCAACAAAAGTTGCAACATCGCCGGCCTGGCACGGGCCGATCCAGGGTGAGGAAACAGACATGTACGAGAGTTTCGGGCTTTTCATCGGCGGCGGCTGGCGCGCCGAGGGCAGCGGAGGCGTCATCGAGGTGGAGGATCCGGCGACGGGATCCGGCATCGGTTCTGTTCCTGCGGCCGGCGTCGCGGAGGTCGAGGAGGCCATCGGGCTGGCCGAGGCCGCGCTCAAGGTCTGGCGCTCGACCCCCGGGTGGACGCGGGCGGACGCGCTGCACGGGATCGCCGACCGGATGGTCGCGCGGGCGGACGAAGCGGCGCGCATCATCACGCTGGAGACGGGCAAGCCGCTGGCCCAGTCGCGGCGCGAATGGGGGCTGTCGACGGACCAGTTCCGCTGGTACGCCGAGGAAGCCCGCCGCATCTACGGGCGCATCGTGGAAAGCCGTGCGCCGGGCGGGCGCATCGAGGTGCTGCACGAGCCCGTCGGCGTCGTCGCTGCCTTCACGGCGTGGAATTTCCCTGCCGTGCTGGTGGCGCGCAAGATCGCGCCGGCGCTGGCGGCAGGTTGCAGCATCATCGTCCGGCCGTCGAGCGAGACGCCCGGCAGCGCCATGATCATCGTCGACTGCGTGCGCGAGGCCGGCATTCCCGCGGGGGTCGTCAATCTCGTCGCCGGGCCGACGTCCGCCACCTATGAACCGCTCATCGCCTCACCCGTGGTCCGCAAGGTCACGCTCACCGGCTCCACCGCGGTGGGCCAGCGGATGATCCGCGATTCGGCGGCGACGGTGAAGCGCCTCAGCATGGAGCTCGGCGGCAACGCGCCGCTCGTCGTGTTCGACGATGCCGATTTCGACACGCTGCTCGATCTCGCGGTGCCGACGAAATACGCCAACGCGGGACAGGTCTGCGTCAGCCCCGACCGCTTCTTCATCCACGAGTCGCTCTACGACCGGTTCGCCGAGGAGTTCGCGCACCGCGCGGCGGCGCTGAAGCTCGGCCACGGCCTCGACGAGACATCCCAGATGGGACCCATCATCAATCTGCGCCGGCTCGAAGCCATCGAGGGCGTGGTGGCGGAGGCGCAGAAGCGCGGCGCCAGGCTTCTCACCGGCGGCAAGCGGCCGCAGGACGGCAGCGGCGGCTACTTCTTCGAGCCAACGGTGCTGAAGGACGTGCCGGACGCCGCGCAGGCGCTCGCCGAGGAGAACTTCGGTCCGATCGCCGCGATCACGTCCTTCAGCCGGCCGGACGAAGTCTACGAGCGGGCGAATGCGGGCGGTTTCGGCCTCGCGGCCTATGTCTTCACCCGGAGCGCGAGCCGCGCGCGGGAGGCGGTGGCAAACATCGAGTCCGGCATGGTGGGCGTCAACAGCTTTGCGCTGGCGGCGGCCGAGGCGCCGTTCGGCGGCATCAAGCTCAGCGGCATGGGCCGGGAAGGCGGCAGCGAGGGAATCCACGATTTCCTGAATATCAAGCTGTCGCAGGTCGCATTCTGAGGGGCGCGCTCATGTTCAGGAATCCGATCCGGGAAAAATGGGCGGCCGGCCGGGCAGTCGCCAACGGCTGGCTGTCCATCGCATCGCCCTTCGTGGCGGAAATCATGGCGGCCCAGGGGTATGACTCCGTCACCATCGACCTGCAGCACGGCTTCGTCGGCTTCGAGGCGGCCGGCACGATGTTCCAGGCCATGCGCGGCAGCAGCGCGGCGCTGATGGCGCGCGTGCCGTGGCTCGATCCGGCCGATATCATGAAGGTGCTGGACGCCGGCGCGCACGGTGTCATCTGCCCCATGATCAATACGCCGGAGGATGCGGCGCGGCTCGTGTCCTACGTGCGCTATCCCCCAGCGGGTGTGCGCTCCTTCGGGCCGACGCGGGCGGTGTTCGCGGCGGGCAGCGACTATGGCCAGCATGCCGACCGCGAGATCGTCTGCTTCGCCATGATCGAGACGCGGGAAGCGGTCGCCAACCTGGAGGCGATCGTCGCGACGCCGGGCCTCGACGGGGTCTATATCGGGCCGGCCGACCTCACGCTGGGGCTGACGGGGCGCAAGTACCGCACCGGCTTCGACCGGGAGGAGCCCGAGGTCGTGGACGCGATCCGGCACGTCCTCGACACGGCGCACGCCGCCGGCATCCGCGCCGGCCTGCACAACGGCTCCGCCGAATATGCCGGCAAGGCGGTGGGCTGGGGCTTCGACCTCGTCACCATTTCCAACGATGTCCGCCTGCTGGCGAGCGCCGCCGAGGCGAGCCTCGCCACGTTCCGCCGCAGCGTGGAAGGGCACGAGGCGGCGGACGTCTCCCGCCGACCGACCGAGGGGGGATACTGATATGCCTCATGTTCTTGTTGCGGGCCGCATCCACGATGCGGGTATCGAGCGGCTGCGCCGGGCGCCGGGCTTCACCCTCCAGGTTGTCGACGAGGTCTCGACCGAGGCCTTCGCGCCCCATGTCGGCGCGGCGGACGCCCTTCTCGTCCGCACCCAGCCGCTGCCCGCGAGCGTCATAGCCCGGGCGCCGGCTTTGAAGATCGTCTCGCGGCACGGCGTCGGCTACGATTCCGTCGACGTGGCGGCGCTCAACGCGCGCGGCATCGCGCTCGCCATCGTCGGCGACGTGAATTCGATCTCCGTCGCCGAGCATACGCTCATGCTGATGCTGGCCATCGCCCATCGCACGATAGCCTATGACGCGGCCACGCGGGCGGGGCAGTGGTCGTTCCGCAATACGTTCCAGGCAACGGAACTGTTCGGCAAGACGGTACTCGTCGTGGGTTACGGGCGCATCGGCCGGGCGGTTGCCCGGCTGTGCGCGGCCTTCGGCATGAGCGTCTGCGTCCACGACCCCTTCGTCGACGCTGCGTGTGTGAAGGCGGACGGCTTTTGCGCCGTCCGGGATCTCGCCGCCTCCCTGGACGAGGCGGACGTGGTGACGCTGCATGTGCCGTTTTCCGGCGGCGGGCCGCTGCTCGGCGCGCGCGAGCTCGCGCTCACCAAACGCGGGGCCGTCGTCATCAACACCGGAAGAGGCGGACTGATCGATGAGGACGCGCTCGCCGACGCCCTGACCGTCGGCCATGTCCGCGGAGCCGGTCTCGACGTGTTCTCGACCGAGCCGCCCGATGCGGCAAGCCCCCTGCTCGCCTCCGACCGCGTGGTGCTCAGCCCGCATTCGGCCGGCCTGACGGTGGAATGCGCCGAGCGGATGGCCATCGCGGCGGCGGAAAACATCATCAACTTCTTCGACGGCAGCCTCGATCCCGCCCTCGTCGTCAATCACGCGGCCATCGGCGCGAGAAACCGGCAAACGGCGCGTGCCTGAGCGGCCGGTCGTGTCCGTTTCGGACAAAGGCCGCGGGAACGACAAGCAGATCATGGGGAGAAACGGAAAATGGTACGCATCGCCGTCCTCGGCGCGGGACGCATCGGACGAATCCATGCCGGAAATGCCGCGGGAAATCCGCAGGCGACGCTCATCACGATAGCCGATCCGTTCGGGACGGCGGCGGCGGACCTCGCGGCGCAGTTGTCGGCCGAGCCCTCGCTCGATCCGCTGCGGACGATCGAGCGCGAGGATGTCGACGCAGTCGTGATCGGCACGCCCACCGATAC
Source organism: Pseudochelatococcus sp. B33 (assembly GCF_053570585.1). NCBI lineage: Bacteria > Pseudomonadati > Pseudomonadota > Alphaproteobacteria > Hyphomicrobiales > Chelatococcaceae > Pseudochelatococcus > Pseudochelatococcus sp. B33. The sequence continues at coordinate 193,980 of NZ_JBSEFH010000010.1, forward strand.
GCACGTCGACCTGCTGCTTCATGCTGTGCGCCACGGCAAGGCCGTGTTGTGCGAGAAGCCGATCGACCTCGATCTCGCCCGCGTGGACGAAGCCGTGGCCGAGGTCGCTCGCCTCAACGGCCGGGTTATGCTGGCGTTCAACCGGCGCTTCGACCCGAGCAGCCGGGAGTTGCGCAAGGCCATCGACGCCGGCGACATCGGCGAGGTGCGGCAGGTCGTCATCACGAGCCGCGATCCCGGCCTGCCGCCGGAAGGTTACCTGCGCTCGTCCGGCGGCATCTTTCGCGATATGACCATCCACGATTTCGACATGGCGCGCTGGCTGCTGGGCGAGGAGCCGGTGGAGGTCTCGGCGATCGGCAGCCGCCTCGTCGACCCTGCGCTGATGGCCGCCGTCGACGATTACGATACGGTGATGGTGCAACTGCGCACGGCCTCGGGCCGCCAATGCCACATCAACAATTGCCGTGAGGCCGTCTACGGCTACGATCAGCGGTTCGAGATCTTCGGCTCGCGGGGCGCGGTGTTCAACGAGAACCTGCGGCCGACCACCGTGCGGCGCTGGACCCGCGACGCGACCGACGCGCGGGCGCCGCTGCTGAACTTCTTCCTGGAGCGTTATGCGGATGCCTACCGGGCGGAGATGGACGCCTTCGTGGACGCCGTCGCGCACGATCGGCCGTTGCCGGTGACGCCCCATGACGGGCGTCAGGCGCTGCTGCTGGCCGACAGGGCGCTGGAGTCGCTGCGGACCGGCAGGACCGTGGCCGTCTGAGGGAGAACACCATGCGTTCCGAAATAGGCGTCGGCATCATCGGCACCGGCTTCATGGGCAAGGCGCACGCCTTCGCCTATCGGTCTGTGGCGTCCCATTTCCCCGAAAGCGCCGTGCCGGTGCTCGAGGTCGTCGCGGATGTCAACGGGGCGGCGGCGGAGGAGGCGAAGGCGCAGTTCGGCTTTCGCCGCGCCACGACGGACTGGCGCGACCTCGTCGCCGATCCCGCTGTCGCGATCGTGTCGATCACCGCGCCCAACGCCCTTCACCGCGAAATCGCGCTGGCGGCGGCAAAGGCGGGCAAGCACATCCATTGCGAAAAGCCGCTCGCCCCGGATGCGCGGGCGGCACGCGACATGGTCGAGGCCGCGGATGCGGCGGGCATCGTCACGCAGGCCGGCTTCAACTATCTGCAAAACCCGCTCATCAAGCTCGCGCGCGACATGATCGCGGGCGGGGAGCTCGGCGAGATCACGTCGTTTCGCGGCATTCATGCCGAGGACTACATGGCCGACCCCGACGCGCCGTGGACGTGGCGGCTCGACCCCGCCGGCGGCGGCGGGGCGGTCGCCGATCTCGGCAGCCACATCATCGCGATGGCGCGGTTCCTCGTCGGCGAGATCACCCACGTGAACGCCGATCTGGAGACCGCGATCGCGAGCCGTCCCGTGGCTCCGGGCGCAACGGAAAGGCGGGCTGTGGAGGTCGACGACATCGCCCGTCTCACGCTGCGCTTCGCGCGCGGCTGCGGCGGTCATGTCGAGGCCAACTGGGTGGCGACGGGGCGCAAGATGCACCTCGCCTTCGAGGTCGCGGGCAGCAAGGGGGCGCTCGTCTTCACCCAGGAGCGCCTCAACGAGCTGCACTTCTACCGCGTCGGCACTGACGCGCGGCACGCCGGGTTCACGCGCATCGAGGCAGGTCCCCAGCATGCGCCCTATGGCCGCTTCTGCGTGGCGCCCGGCCACCAGCTCGGCTTCAACGACCTCAAGGTGATCGAGGTGGCGGTATTCCTTGAGGCCATCGCCGGGCAGGAGGCCGTCGGGCCGGACTTCCGCGAGGCGTGGGAAATCCAGAAGGTCATCGACACCGCGATCCGCTCCTCCGGCAGCCGCTCTTCCTCCGGCGGCTCCTCCTCCGGCAACTCTTCCTCCGTTGGCTCTTGGCAGGCAGTTTCCTGAAGGCGGTGGCGAGATGAGCGAGAAAAAGCCTCCCGCTTCCGCCCCGCCGGCTTCGCTGCGCAGTGACCGGTGGTTCGCATCCGACGACCTGCGCGGCTTCGGCCATCGCTCCCGCATCATGCAGATGGGCTACGCGCCCGAGGACTGGGCGGGCAGGCCGGTCATCGCCATCCTGAACACGTGGTCGGACATCAATCCGTGCCACGCGCATTTCAAGACGCGGGTGGAGGACATCAAGCGCGGCGTGTTTCAGGCCGGCGGCTTTCCGATCGAGCTGCCGGCGCTGTCGCTGTCCGAAAACTTCGTCAAGCCGACGACGATGCTCTACCGCAACATGCTGGCGATGGAGGCGGAGGAACTCATCCGCTCGCATCCGGTCGACGGCGTGGTGCTGATGGGCGGCTGCGACAAGACGACGCCCGGCCTCATCATGGGCGCGACCAGCGCCGGCCTGCCGGCGATCTACGTTCCCGCCGGCCCCATGCTGCGCGGCAACTGGAAGGGCAGGGTGCTCGGCTCCGGCTCAGACGCCTGGAAATACTGGGACGAACGGCGCGCCGGCACCATCACCGATCAGGACTGGCTCAACATCGAAGGCGGCATCGCGCGCAGCCACGGCCATTGCATGACCATGGGCACGGCGGCGACCATGACGGCCATCGCGGAAGCCATCGGCATGACCTTGCCCGGCGCCTCGTCCATCCCGGCGGCGGACGTCAACCATATCCGCATGTGCGCCGCCGCCGGCCGGCGGATCGTCGAGATGGTGCGCGAGGACCTGCGGCCCGCCGCGATCCAGACCCGCAACGCTTACTTGAACGCCATCGCGACGGCCATGGCGATGGGGTGCTCGACGAATGCCGTCATCCACGTCATCGCCATGGCGCGGCGCGCCGGGCACGACATCTCGCTCGACGACTTCGACGCCATGAGCCGCAAGGTGCCGGTGATCGCCAACATCAGGCCGAGCGGCGATACCTACCTGATGGAGGATTTCTACTATGCGGGCGGCTTGCGCGCGCTGATGAAGCGGATCGCGCCGCATCTCCTCCTCGAGGAAATGACCGTGAGCGGCCGGACGCTGGGCGAGACCATCGCGGATGCGGAAGTCTACGACGACGACGTGATCCGCCCGCTGGAGCGGCCGATCTACGCCGAGGGCGCGCTCGCGGTGCTCAAGGGGAACCTGGCCGAGAACGGCTGCGTCATCAAGCCGAGCGCCTGCGCGCAGCGTTTCCTGCAGCATACCGGCCCCGCTCTCGTGTTCGACGACTATCCGTCGATGAAGGCCGTCATCGACAGCGACGACCTCGACGTGACGGAAGACCATGTGCTGGTGCTGCGCAACGCCGGCCCGCAGGGCGGACCCGGCATGCCGGAATGGGGCATGCTGCCCATCCCCAGGAAGCTCGTGCGCCGGGGCGTGCGGGACATGGTGCGGCTGTCGGATGCGCGCATGAGCGGCACGAGCTATGGCGCGTGCATCCTGCACGTCTCGCCGGAGGCCTACATCGGCGGCACGCTGGCGCTGGTGCGCACCGGCGACCTCATCACCGTCGATGTTCCGCACCGCCGCATCCACCTCGACGTCGGCGAGGCGGAGCTCGCCGCGCGCCGGGAGGCGCTGGCGCCGCAACCGCCGCGTTTCGGCAGAGGCTACGGCTATATGTTCACCCGTCACATCCTGCAGGCGGACCGGGGATGCGACTTCGACTTCCTGGAAACCGGCTTCGGACCCGCGACGGGCGAACCGGCCATCTTCTGACCACCCGCAGCCGCGCCGGGCGGAAACGAATAAAAATTGCATATAATTAAATATTGCAATTTTTGTTGCGAAATGGCATGGCTTTCGGATAAGCTGCGCATACCGGCCGTGCTGGCGCTCGGTTTCCGGACCCGAGAGCGGGAAGGCGGAACGTATTCCCCCCGCTCCGGGCAAGAGCAGCCACTCCAAAGACAACGACGGCTTGTAGACCGGGAGGATACTGACAATGAAGAAGCTGTTGATGGGCATCGCGATCGCCGCACTGTCGGCCGGCATCGCCCAAGCCAAGAACATCGGCATCAGCATGTCGCTGTTCGACGATAACTTTCTGACGGTGCTGCGCCACAACATGCAGGACTATGCCAAGACGCTCGACGGCGTCACGGTGCAGGCGGAAGATGCGCAGGGCGACATCTCGCGCCAGCAGAGCCAGATCGAGAACTTTCTGGCCTCTGGCGTGGACGGCATCGTCGTGATGCTCGTGGATGCCGATTCCGGCCCCGCGATCTCGGCCGCGGCGGCGCGCGCGGGCGTGCCGCTCGTCTTCGTCAACATGTCGCCGACGGGTGTCGACAACCTGCCGCCGAACCAGGCATGGGTCGGGTCGGACGAGATCCAGGCCGGCACGCTCCAGGTGCAGGAGGTTTGCCGCCGGCTTGGCGGCGAGGGCGAGGCCGTCATCCTCATGGGCCAGCTCGGCACCACGGGCCAGCGCGGCCGCACCCAGGCGGCCCACGACGTGCTGGCCACGGACGAATGCAAGGGGATCAAGGTCCTCGCCGAGCAGACCGGCAACTGGATGCGCACCCCGGGCATGGACATCATGACCAACTGGATCACGTCCGGCCTGAAACCCGACGCCGTGATCGCCAACAACGACGAGATGGCGCTCGGGGCGATCCAGGCGCTCAAGGCCGCCGGCGTTTCGCTGGACGAGGTCCTGGTCGCGGGGGTGGATGCGACGCGCGACGCGCTGCAGGCCATCCAGAGCGGCGACCTCGACGTCACCGTCTTCCAGAACGCCCGCGAGCAGGGGATCGGCGCCATCGATACCGTGCTCAAGCTCGCCAACGGCGAGAGCGTCGAGCAGAAGAATGTCGTTCCGTTCGAACTCGTCACCTCGGACAATCTGCAGGACTACCTCACGCGCAACTGAGGCGTGAGCGCATCCGCCCGCATGCACGCAGGCGGATGCGGCCAGCGGCTCGATCCGCGACGCAAGGCCGAAGGGAAGGAAACGGTCCATGATCTCGAACAGGACGCTGGAGGCTGTCAAAGCCTATACGCAGGGCGCGGGAGATGACCTGCTCGTCGTCGAGGGCATCCGGAAGGAATTTCCCGGCGTCGTGGCGCTCGACGAGGTGCGGTTCAGGCTCAGGCGCGGCACCGTTCATGCGCTGATGGGCGAGAACGGCGCCGGAAAATCGACCCTGATGAAGATCATCGCCGGGATTTACACGCCGGATCGGGGCCATATCTACCTGCGCGGGGAGGAAGTCACGCTGGATTCGCCCCTCGAGGCGTTGGAGCACGGCATCGCCATGATCCATCAGGAACTCAACCTGATGCAGTTCATGACGGTGGCGGAAAACATCTGGATTCGCCGCGAGCCGAAAAACCGCTTCGGATTGATCGATCATCGCCGCATGAGCCGGATGACCCGCGAGCTGTTCGAGCGTCTCCATATCAACATCGACCCCGATGCGGAGGTGCGCAGGCTTTCAGTCGCCTCGCGACAGATGGTCGAGATCGCCAAGGCCGTGAGCTACCAGAGCGACGTGCTCATCATGGACGAGCCCACCAGCGCGCTGACGGAAACCGAGGTCGAGCATCTGTTCGACATCATCCGCAAGCTGCGCGCGGAGGGCAAGGGCATCGTCTACATCACCCACAAGATGAACGAGCTCTTCGAGATCGCCGACGAGTTCTCGGTGTTTCGCGACGGCACCTACGTGGCGACGCACGACAGCGCCGACGTCACGCGCGACGACATCATCAGGATGATGGTCGGGCGCGAGATCACCGACATGTTTCCCAAGGAGACGGCCGAGATCGGCGACGTCGTGCTGTCCGTGGACCGGCTGACGCTCGACGGCGTGTTCCATGACATCAGCTTCGACGTGCGGGCGGGGGAAATCCTCGGCGTCGCGGGTCTCGTCGGATCCGGCCGCTCCAACGTGGCGGAAGCGCTCTTCGGCGTGACGCCGGCGACCTCCGGCAGCATCCGCATCCGGGGCAGGGAGACGGCCATCCGCAGCCCGCAAGACGCAATGCGCAGCGGCATGGCCTTTCTCACCGAGGATCGCAAGGAAACCGGCTGCTTTCTCATTCTCAGCGTTCTCGAAAACATGCAGATCGCCGCCCTGCACAACGCCCATGTGCGCGGCGGCTTCGTCGATCAGCCGGCCGTCACCAGGCTGTGCGAGGACATGCGCGGCCTGTTGCGGATCAAGACGCCCGGCCTGCACGAGCGCATCGAGAACCTGTCCGGCGGCAACCAGCAGAAGGCGCTGATCGCGCGCTGGCTGCTCATCAAACCGTCCATTCTCATTCTCGACGAGCCGACGCGCGGCATCGATGTCGGCGCCAAAGCCGAAATTCATCGCCTGATCAGCCAGCTCGCGGGCCAGGGCGTCGCCATCATCATGATCAGTTCGGAACTGCCCGAGGTGCTCGGCATGTCCGACCGCATCATGGTGATGCACGAGGGCCATGCAACGGGAATCATCGGCCGCGACGAGGCCGACCAGGTCAGGGTCATGGAGCTGGCGGCGAAATAGCGTCAAGCCCGCGCGGCGCATGAGCGACATCCGTTCGGGATCGGTCGAAGACCGGGACCGATGGTATAAAATGTCAGGGAGTGAAACGGAATGTCCATCCAACAGATCAACACGGCCGTCGTGGCCGCGGACCGCTCCCGAAGGCGGTTGCCGCCCGAGCTGAACATTCTCTCCGTGCTGCTTGGCGTCGCCCTGGTTTTCGAAGTGTTGGGCTGGCTGCTGCAGGGGCAGAGCTTCCTGCTGAATCCGCAGCGTCTGACCATCATGATCCTGCAGGTGAGCGTGATCGGCATCATCGCGGTGGGGGTGACGCAGGTCATCATCACGGGCGGCATCGACCTGTCGTCCGGCTCCGTCGTCGCCATGTCGGCGATGGTGTCGATGAGCTTCGCCCAGATCGCCACCGACCGCGCGGTGTTTCCGGCGCTGACCGATCTGCCGGCGATCGTCCCCATCATGATCGGGCTGACCTGCGGATTGCTGGCCGGCCTCGTCAACGGCGCGCTGATCGCCTACACGGGGATTCCCCCGTTCATCGCCACGCTCGGCATGATGGTGACGGCGCGCGGTTTCGCCAAATGGTACACGAAGGGGCAGCCGATCTCCTTTCCGACGCCCGAGTTCGCCGCCATCGGCTCTGGCATCTGGCCCGTCGTCATCTTCCTCACCGTGGCGGTGATCTTCCACATCGCCTTGCGCTATACGCGCTACGGCAAGTTCACCTACGCGATCGGCGCCAACCCGCAGGCCGCGCGCGTGTCGGGCATCAACGTCCGCACCCATCTCGTGAAGGTTTATGCCATCGCCGGGCTGCTCGCGGGTCTTGCGGGCATCGTCACGGCGGCGCGCGCCCAGACGGCCCAGGCCGGCATGGGCATGATGTACGAGCTCGACGCCATCGCGGCGGCCGTGATCGGCGGCACGTCGCTCGCCGGCGGTGCCGGCCGGATCACGGGCACGGTGATCGGCACGCTGATCCTGGGGCTCATGACATCCGGATTCACCTTCCTGCGCATCGACGCCTATTACCAGGAGATCGTCAAGGGCGGCATCATCGTGGCCGCGGTCATCGCGGACGTCTACCGCCAGAAGAAGCGCTCGAAAGCGGCCTGAGCCCGCGGCGCGGCGGATGGGCCGGCTCTCTCGGCCGCGCGGGGTTGAATCGGCCGACCATATCGGCCATACCTTCGGGCTCGTACCAGTCTGCAACTGATATCGACGGGGCCATAGCCTGGGATGACCGGTGAAGGGACCAAGGGTTTTGTGCGCGTTGTCCGACGGGCATTCGGCAGGGTTGCGGCCGCGGTGGTGCCGCTTCCGCAAGGGCGGGATCGGCAAGGGCGCGCGCTTGTGTCGGGCGGCATCTTTTACCTTCTTGCTGTCGGCCTGATTGCTGTCGGCCTGGTTCTTGGCCTGGCTCAAGGGCCCGTGGCCGCGCAGCCGGTTCAGGAGGGCACGGCGCGGACCGTCACCGTCGGGCTCTACATCAGCCCGCCGTTCGTTACGGCAAGCGACGGCGTCTATTCGGGCATGGCCATCGATCTCTGGCAGGCCATCGCGACCCGCCTCGACATGGCGAGCCGTTACGAGGTCTATCCCACTTTCCGGGCGCTCATCGACGCGACCCGCGGCGGCAATATCGATATCGCCGTCACCAATCTGACGATCACGCGCGATCGCGCCGAGGTGGTTGCCTTCACGCAGCCGTGGTACGACGCGGGCTTGCGCATCATGGTGCCCGACGACGGCACGGGCGGTTTCTGGAACGTGGTGAACGCGCTCGGAAACGCCGGCCATCTGCAGGCCTACGCGCTCCTGCTGCTGGCAATCGCCGCCGGCACGGTCGCGCTCACGCTGCTCGACCGCCACTTCGATCCCAGCTTCCCCCGGCGCTGGCGGGACGGTCTCGCCGAGAGCCTGCACCATGTCGTGTCGATCGTCAGGTCCGGCAATACGACGCACAAGAACCTGTTCGGCTGGAAGGGGCGGGTGTTTTCCGTGATCTGGATGGTCTGCGGCGTCGCCGTCATTGCCTATATCACCTCGTCGGTGACGAGCGTGATGACGGCGCTGTCGCTCGAGCGGCAGATCAATTCGCTCGCCGACCTCCCTGGCCGGACGGTCGGTGTCTTCACCGGCAGCGTCGCGGAAGGCTATGTCACCGAACTGGGCATCGCCTCGCGCTCATATGCGGGCATCGAGGAGGCGGCCGCGGCGATCAGGGACGGATGGATCGACGCCGTGGTCGGCGATGCGCCCATTCTCGAATATCACGCCCACACTCATCCCGAGCAGAAGCTCGCGGTCGTGGGCAAGATCTTCCACCCTGACAAATACGGCTTCGCCTTTCCCCACGACAGCGATCTCGTCAGACCGGTGACGTTGCAGATTCTCGATCTGCATGAGGATGGAACGGTCGGCAAGCTGAGATCGACCTATTTCGGCAGCGCCCATTGACGTGAACGGCCGCGCGCCGGACGGGACGACGCCCTGCGTCGCCCCGCCCGTGCGCGGTGGTCAGACGCCCGGGTATTTGACGTTGCAGCCGTAGGGCCGCGTCACGGCCTGCTGGACGGGCTTGCCCTCGCTGACGGCGAGGAAGGCGTTGCGGAAAAGGGGCTCCGCCTTTTCGAGGTCCTCGATCCGGGTCGAGGCGATGCTGTCGATGCCGCCCATGTAGCGCAGCACGCCTTCCGCATCGATGACGTACATGTGCGGCGTCGTCTGCGCGTTGTAGGCGCGCCCGATGGTCCCTTCCGGATCGAGGATGATGCCGGTCGGCGCCGCGTCGCGGCTCGTGGTCAGTTCGTTGGCCGCGGCGGCGTCGACATACCCCTGCTCGCCGGGAGCCGAGGAGATGACGGAGAGCCACACCGCGCCCGTGGCCGTCACTTCCTTCTGCAGGTTCGGGATATTCGCGGAATTGTAGTGCTTGCGCACGAAGGGACAGTCGTGGTTCGTCCATTCCAGCACGACGACCTTGCCCTTCAGGCCCGCGAGATCCCGCGCGGTGCCGTTGGTGTCGGTCGCGTCGAAGGCGGGCGCCGGCTGGCCGATCTGAGGGGCGGCAAGCGCCGGCCCGCTGCGCAGCAGCGCGGCCCCGCCGACGGTGAGCGCGCCGAGGCCCGTCACGGTGCCGAGCAGCATGCTGCGGCGGTCGATCGCCGTCGTCCGGAGGAGGGGCGCGGGACGCTCAAGGGAAGGCTTGTTGCTCATGACGCAAGTCTCCTGTTTCGGGTTGGTTGGAGGATCAGTTGGTGACGGTCCGCCGGATCTCGTCCACGACGGCCGCTTCCGTCAGCACCGGCGGCAGTACGACGGGGTCCCGCCCATCCCCGGGATAGAGGGCATAGAAGGGCAGGCCGTCGCGGTTGAAGCTGCGCAGGAAGGCGGTGATCTCGGGATCCTGGTTGGTCCAGTCGCCCTTGAGATAGGTGATGTCGTGCGCGTCGAACGCCTGCTGGACAGCAGCGGTGGACAGCGTGGTGCGCTCGTTGACGAGGCAGGTGATGCACCATGCCGCCGTCATGTTGACGAAGACCGGCTTGCCCTCGTCGCGCAGCGCCGCGAACCGGGCGCTGCTGAACGGTTCCGCACCTGTGGCGGCCGTCGTCGCATTCGCCGGCGAAGCGGTGACGCCGTCGAGCTGCGGCAGCAGCGCCACGAGGCCGGCGACGGAGGCGACGGCAAGCCCGCGCGAGAACCAGTGCCGCCCGGTTCCGTGCTGGGCGATGCCGTAGGTCCAGGCGGCGAGGGCGACCAGCAGCGCGCCGGTGAGAGCGATCATCACCCCGAAATCGCCGGCCTGCTGCGTCAGCACCCACACGAGCCACGCCGCCGAGGCGTACATCGGGAAGGCCATGGCCTGACGCAGGCGCAGCATCCAGACGCCGGGGCGCGGCAGCAGGCGCGCCAGCCGCGGGAAGAGGCCGAGCAGCGCATAGGGCGCGGCGAGCCCGAGGCCCAGCGCCACGAAGAGCGCGATGCAGACGAGCGCCGGCGCGGTCAGCGCCGTGCCGATCGCCGCCCCCATGAAGGGCGCCGTGCAGGGCGTGGCCACGACGACCGCCAGAAGCCCGGTGAAGAAGCTGCCGGCGTGGCCGGGCGTGTGGGTAAGGCTCTGGCCGGCGCCGGTCAGGGTCAGGCCGATCTCGTAGACGCCGGAGAGGTTGAGGCCGATGGCCAGCATCAGCCAGGCCATCGCCGCCACGAACAGCGGCGACTGGAACTGGAAGCCCCAGCCGACGGCCTCGCCGCCCGCCCTGAGCGCCAGCAGGACGCCGGCGAGCGTCAGGAAGGCGGCGAGCACGCCGAGCGTATAGAAAAGTCCCGACAGCCTCACCTCGCGCAAGGCGCCGCCCGACAGCTTGGCGACCGACGTCGCCTTGATGGCGAGCACCGGAAAGACACAGGGCATGAGATTGAGGATCAGCCCGCCGAGAAAGGCAAAAGCCACCGCCTGCCAGAGCGGCAGGCTCTCCATGCCGCCCGCGGCCGCGTCGATCCCCGGCGCACCGGCCCCCGATGCGCCGGCGGCGGGCGTCATCTCGAACCAGCGCGTCTGCCCGCCGCCATCGGTGACGGCAAGCAGGCCGGCCACGTTGACCTGCGGCGTGAAGGCGAGGCCTTTTTCCATGGCGAGGCTCAGCCTGCCGTCTTCGACATCGAGCTGCTGCGCGGCGGCGTGAACGACGACGCCCCATTCCTCGGGATAGAAGAACGCCGATTTGACCGATGCCTCCGAAAGCCCTTCGCCCTCCACGGTCAGCGCGAGGGCCGGCCCCTCGTCCGCGAGGCTCGCCGACCACGGGCTCGCTACGGGCAGGCGCGCATCCGTCGCCGCGAAGGCGGCGGTGACGTCGTCGGCCGCCGGGACCGATGCCGCCGCAACCGGCAGGTCGAGACGGAAACTGCCGGATTCGGGAATGCACTCCTTCTCGCAGACGAGCCAGTTGGCCTCCGCCGCGATCGAAAAGGTCTCGCCGGGAGTGGCCGATTGCGGCACCGTCACCGTGATGGGCAGGACGATCTCGTTCTCGTAGCCGAAATTGCGCACCGGGCCGACCGAAATGCCATCGGGACCGGGCCAGGCGATTTCGCCCGCATTCGCGCCCTCCGGCAGGTCGAGGGCGATGTCAGGCGGCGCGCCGGCATCGCCGGGGTTCTTCCAGTAGGTGTGCCAGTGCGGCGCGAGTTTCTGGCGCAGCCCGATGCGGAAGCTCTGGCCGGGCGCCACGCTGTCATGATCGCTGATCAAGCTGACGGTGGCGCGCGGGCTGCTTTCCGCCGCGCTCTCCGCCGCGTTGCCGGCGGCAGAGAACGCCGTGAGGGCGATCACCGCCGCGAATGCGGCGAGCATGGAGAACCCCAGCCCTCGTCTTGCCGGGGTATGTCTTGCCGGGGTGTGTCTCGCCGGGGTGTGACGCGATGCATCATGGCAGTGCATTGCCTAACCTCTCGCCAGTATGCGGGTATGAAGTCCATCGGCATGTTGTGCGGCGCAAAGTAGCATATCGACGGCGCCATTTCCCCCGAATAGCGCCAGAGCGGCTTTCAAAAGATCGTAATTTGACCTCACAAGAAAGTGATATCGATGCTTAATCCATGTATTATTGCATAATATGCGGGCACATTGAGAATAGAATTATAAAAAGTTACGCTGGAATGAGGCGATAAGGTGGATACTATTCAGATGAGCCCGCATTACTGAATTTTCATCTTTATTATTGGTGGAGTTGTGTCAATGGGATTCTCTCCGGGCGCTATCCGATGCGGCCGGTGATATAATCCTGCGTCTTCTTTTGCCTCGGGTTCTGCATGATCAGCTCGGTCGGGCCTTCCTCGATCAGCCGTCCCAGGTGGAAGAACGCCGTCTTCTGGCTCACCCGCGCCGCCTGCTGCATGGAATGCGTGACGATGATGATCGTGTAGTGCGCGCGCAATTCCTCGATCAGCTCCTCGATCACCGCCGTGGCGATCGGGTCGAGCGCGGAACAGGGCTCGTCCATCAGGATCACCTCGGGGCTGACCGCAATCGCCCGCGCGATGCACAGACGCTGCTGCTGGCCGCCGGAAAGGCCGGTGCCGGGCTCGCGCAGCCTGTCCTTCACCTCCTCGAAAAGCCCCGCCCGCTTGAGGCTGGCGACGACGATCTCCTCGAGATCGGCTTTCGTGCGCGCCAGCCCGTGGATGCGCGGGCCATAGGCGACGTTCTCGAAAACCGACTTCGGAAACGGATTGGGCTTCTGAAACACCATGCCGACCCGCGCGCGCAATTCGACGACGTCGAGCGACGGGTCGTAGATATCCTGCCCGTCGAGCACGATCTCGCCGGTGACCCGGCAGCCCTCGATGGTGTCGTTCATCCGGTTGATGCAGCGCAGGAACGTGGTCTTGCCACAACCCGAGGGGCCGATGAGCGACGTCACGGCCCTGTCGGGAACATCGAGTGACACGTCGAACAGAGCCTGCTTCTCGCCGTAGAACACCTCGACATGCCGCGCCCGCAGCCGGACGTTGCGCGTGTGCGGATCGGGGCTGCGCACGGTGCCGTCGGTCGATTCGGTCAGGGTCGAGGCGGTCATAGGCGACGCTCCAGTCGTGTACGCAGAAAGATGGCCAGCGCGTTCAGCAGGATCATCAGGCCAAGCAGCACCATGATAGCCGCCGAGGTGCGGGCCTCGAAGAAATTGCGGTTCTCGTTGCCCTGCCACAGATAGATCTGCGCCGGCAGGGCGCTCGACTTGTCGAAGGGCGTCGCGGGGACCGAGGCGACGAAGGCGTTCATGCCGATCAGCAGCAGGGGCGCGGTTTCACCCAGCGCCTGCGCCACGCCGATGATCGAGGCGGTCATGATGGCCGGAAAGGTGACCGGCAGGACGTGGTGGAACACCGTCTGCGAGGGCGAGGCGCCGACCCCGAGCGCCGCCTGGCGCAGCGACATCGGCACGGCCCGCAGCGCCGAACGGGTGGCGATGATGATGGTGGGCAGCGTCATCAGCGTCAGCACCAGGCCGCCGACGATGGGCGCGGACATGGGCAGGCCGAAATAGCGGATGAAGACCGCAGCGCCCAGCAGGCCGAACACGATGGAGGGCACCGCCGCCAGATTGTTGATGTTGACCTCGATGAGATCCGTCAGCCGGTTGCGCGGCGCGAACTCCTCCAGGTAGATGGCGCTCGCCACGCCGATGGGCACGGCGAGCACGATGACGATCAGCATCATGTAGAGCGAACCGACGAACGCGCCGGCGAGGCCCGCCGCCGCAGGCGCGGAGCGCGAATCGGTATTGGTGAAGATATGCCAGGCGAAGGCGAAACGGATCTTGCCCTCGGCCAGCAGGGCGTCGGCGAGCGCGCGGGTCTGGGCGGAGAGCTGCTGGCGCGCATCCGGCAGATCGCGGTTGATCGTGCCCTTGAGCCAGTTGTCCGTATTGGCCGAGGCCAGCATGTCGACCTCGATGGTGCGCCCGAGCAGGTTCGGATCGGCGACGAACATCTCGCGCAGCCGGTGCCGCTCGTTGGTCTCCACCAGCGCGAGCACGCTGCGTGTGTCGATCTCGAACCCTGCCGGCGCGGCGTTGCGTATCGCCGCTTCGACGAGCCCGTTCCAGTTCGCCAGCGCCACCTGCCGCTGCCACGTGCGCTGGGCCGCCTGATAATCGGCCGGCGACTGCCCGGTGGCCCGCACCGGCGCGGGGGTCACCTTGACGATCGCGGGATCGAAGGTGACCTCGAGCCTCAGCGTGGCCTGGGTGAAGGCGGGATAGCCCTTGGACACCACCATCCAGAAGAGCGTTCCCACGAGGCTGAGCGCAATGACGATGGCTGCGATCCCCACGCCGCGGAACAGCCGCTCGACGACATGACGGCGGGTGAGGCTCGCGCTCACACGTTCTCGGCGCAGCGCGGCCAGTTTCTCGATGTCGAGGGCGATGTGGGCCATTCTACTCGTATTGCTCCCGGAAACGGCGGACGATGTACAGCGCGACCATGTTGAGCAGCAGTGTGATCACGAAAAGCGTCAGGCCGAGGGCGAAGGCGACAAGCGATTGCGGGCCGGCGAAATCGGAATCCCCGGTCAACTGGTTGACGATGGTGACGGTGATGGTCGACATCGGCTCGAACGGATTGAAGCGCAGCACCGGGCTGTTGCCGGCCGCCAGCACGACGATCATCGTCTCGCCGATGGCCCGGCTGATCGCCAGCAGGAGCGCGCCGACGATGCCGGGCAGCGCCGCCGGCAGCAACACCCGGCGGATCGTCTCCGACTGCGTCGCGCCGAGCCCCAGCGACCCGTCGCGCAACGATCGCGGCACCTGGCGCATGATATCGTCGGACAGCGACGAAATGAAGGGAATGATCATGACGCCCATCACGAGCCCGGCCGTCAGCGCGCTGGTGGCGCGGATGTTCAGGCCGATCGAGGCCCCCAGCGAGGACAGGAAGGGCCCGACCGTCACCAGCGCGAAAAAGCCGTAGACGATGGTCGGAATGCCCGCCAGCACCTCGATCACCGGCTTGGCGACGTTGCGCAGGCGCTCGGAGGCGTATTGCGAGAGATAGATCGCCGTCATGAGCCCCACCGGCACCGCGACGAGCATGGCGACGACGGCCACCATCACCGTGCCCCAGAGCAGCGGCAGCAGCCCGTACTGGCCGACCGCCTGCGTGCCCGTCGTGGCGAAGCCCGGGTTCCAGACGGTGCCGAAGAAGAAGTTCAGGGGGTGGACGAACGAAAAGAACCGGAACGCTTCGTTGAACAGCGAGACGACGATCCCGATCGTGGTGAGCACCGCGATGGCGGAACAGGCGAGCAGCAGCAGGGTGAGCAGCGCTTCGACCTCGTTGCGGGCGCGCAGCGCCGGCGAAATGCGCCTGCGCGCGACGAGCAGGCCCAGAACGCCGAGGCCCGAGGCGGCCGCCACGACGACGAGCAAGGCAAAGCGCCGGAAGTCGTGTACGGCCGTGCCGGCGGCGAACTCCCACGGCTCGACCTGCCCGGCGACGCCGAAGCCCGAGGCGATCGCCTCGACGCGCCGAACCGCGACGGTGACCGCCTGCGGGTTGAGCGTGTCGATCTCCGGGGGGAGCTGCGCCATCACGAAGGAGCGCGTCACGCCCGGCCCGAGAAGCACCCACAGCCCCAGGATCAGCAGGGCCGGCACCAGGCACCAGATGGCAACCAGCAGGCCGTGATAGCTGGGGCGCGAATGCAGCCGCCCCCCGTGCTCCCGCGCCACGGCCCGGCTGTGTGACAAACCCTGAGTATAGGCCAGCCCCGACAGAACCAGCAGCAACGCGGCGATGAACAAAGGTGACACGGCTTCTCGTCTTCCACAATGCCAAGAAAGGAGCGGCGGAACATGTCCGCCACTCCAACGTTCGTGTCAAATCAGCTTCTCGTGCCCGCCAGGGCCGAAAGGCGAAAAATGGACGCTCTCAGAGATCCGAGGCCGTCAGCTTCTTGCCTTCCTTGAAGCCCTCGAGCACGGCCGCCGTTTCCTCGGCGGGAGCGGGGATGAGGCCAGCAGCCTCGAGACGCCCGCCGGTGCCGACGATCTCCGGGGAGAGGAAGAAGTTGACGTATTCCTCGATGCCGGGGACCACGCCGATGTGCTCGCCCTTGACGTAGAAGAAGAGCGGACGCGACACCGGATACTCACCCTTGGCGATGGTTTCCAGCGTGGGCTCGATGCCCGACACCGTCGCCACCTTCAGCGTGTCGCGATTCTGGTCGTAGAAGGACAGGCCGAACACGCCGACCGTGTTGGGGTCGGACTGCAGACGCGCCAGCGTCTCGGTGTAGTCACCGGAGATCTCGACCACGACGTCCTGACGGAGCGCGGACTGCGCCTCCTTCGGCGCGTCGGCGGGCGGGTTGCTGGCCTTGAAGCCGGCGGCGACCACGCGCTCCTCGAACACCTCGCGGGTGCCGTGGTTGGGAGCGGGGATGGCGAGCGCGATCGGCTGGTCGGGCAGCGAGGCGTCGATGTCGGACCAGCTCTTGTGGGGATTGGCGACCCACTGGCCGTCGATATAGAGCTGGGCGGCGATGGCCTGGTAGACGTGCACCGGCTCAAGCTTGAAATCGCCCTTGCTGACCGGCACGGCGAAGACGATGCCGTCATAACCGATCTGGACTTCGCGGATTTCGTTGACGCCGTTCTTGTTGCAGGCTTCCAGCTCGCCGGCGTTGATGCGGCGCGAGGCGTTGGCGATGTCGATGGTGCTCGGGCCGACGCCTTCGCAGAACTGACGCAGACCGCCGCCCGTCCCACCCGACGCGACGACCGGGGTCTTGAAGTCGGGGAACGCGGCGCTGAACTCTTCGGCGACGATCGAAGCAAACGGCAGAACCGTCGAAGAACCTGCGATCTGGATGGTATCCCGGCTCTGAGCAAGGGCTCCGGTGGCGGTAAAGATGCCGGCAAAGGCAAGGGCGGCGACGCTCACCTTGAATGCGTTCTTCATGAGAGTTCGTTCCATTTCGAAAAGCGGTTGGAGGTCGTGGAGCCCCACAAACCAATGCCGACAAAAGCCGGCGGGTTATTGCGAATGGCTCCAAATGAATGGAGGCGGCAGCTTGAGCTTTTGAAGCATTTTCAAGACCGCTTGAAAAGCGTAACACCAAACAATAACAGTTTGGATACAATAGAATTTGCTTATATATCAGTAAAATAGGGGTCAAAAGGCGCTTCCGGCGGCGACCGGCGAGGCGGCGGATCAGGGCGGTCTGGCCGGGGCGGTGCGGCGAGGGGCGAGGGATGCGCCTTGCCCCTCGCCGGCCTTACCTGCCGAATCGCTCGATGAGATCGGCGAGCGCGAGATGGCCGACACAGGCGCCGCTCCCCGGCCGCATTTCGCCGTTTTCGATAGCGGTCGCGTCGATCACCGCGGGGTCGGCTTCCAGCCTGCGGCGCAGGGCGGCGAGCCTCGGCCAGCGTTCCTTGTCCGCGACCTCGTGGAAATCGAGCCAGCGCGCGACGCCGATGAACAGGGCGTCCGCCAGCGTCGGCCGGTCGCCGGTGAGGAACGGGCCGTCGCCGGCCATGCCCTCGAGCTTGTCGTGGCGCTCGATGACCGATCCGGCGCCCCATTCGCGCAGGGCTGCCTGCAGGGGAGGGTCCGGCGGATCCATCTCGAGCGCCGCCCACAGCGGGCTGAAGGCGCCGGTGAAGCCGGTGTTGATGAACGCCATCACCTGGTGCATCCGGTCCGCCTCCGGTGACAGGGGATCGAAGCTGATGCGCCGTTCGGCGTCCCTGGCTTCGAGCCAGGCGGCGATCGCCATCGTCTCCGTCAGGGGCTTGCCCCTGTCGGAGACGAGGACGGGCGTCTCATGCCGCGCATTGATCCGGGCATAGGCCGGCTCGCGCATCTCGGTGAGCATGTCGACCCGGCACAGCCGGTACGGCTTGCCGAGCCATTCGAGCGCAGCGACGAGCCCCATGGAACTTCCCAGCGGGAAGCCATAGATAAGGATCGGTTCCATGATTGTGTCTCCGTGATGTCCGACGATCACGGCTGCGCAGCCGAACCGGACATTATCCGAGTACGGTCCCAAGTAAATTACGCATGTTTTTGTAACCACGAGCTGCCGATGAAGGATCTCGTTTCCCGCTGTCCGATCGAGGAGGTGATGCAGGTGCTCGGCGGCCGCTGGCCGGCCCTGCTCATCTACTATCTGAAGGACGGCACCAAGCGTTTCAGCGACCTGCGCCGGGACAACCCCACCATCTCCCACAGGATGCTCGCGCTGGAGCTGCGCAAGCTGGAGGATGCCGGCATCGTCCGGCGCACGGAGTTCGACGGCTATCCGCTGCGGGTCGAATACGACCTGACGCCGGCGGGACACCGGCTGGTGCCGCTCATCGATGCGCTCGGCGACTGGTGGGAGGACGTCGCCGGCGAAAAGCCGGGAAGCGCCGCGGCGAAGCCGAAGGGCGGCGGTGTCGCGGCGGCCTTGCCGGGCGCCCCCCGGAGCGCGGGAGGCGCTTGATCTCGCGCGGGAAAAGGTCCACGAACCGTTTGGCGAATCGATCGGGGGACGATGATGGAGCTGACCGGGAACAAGGCGAACGGCCAGGCGGCCGGCGCCGGGACGGAACAAACCGGCGGCAAGGGCAGCCCCGTCGAAGTCTTTGCCGCGTTCCTCCGGCTGGGCCTCACTTCCTTCGGCGGCCCCGTCGCCCACCTCGGCTATTTTCGCGATGAGCTCGTGGTGCGCCGGCGCTGGATCGACGAGGAGGGCTATGCTGATCTTGTGGCGCTCTGCCAGTTCCTGCCGGGGCCGGCGTCGAGCCAGCTCGGTTTCTCGCTCGGCGTTCTGCGCGGCAGCGGGCTCCTCGGCGGGTTTGCGGCATGGCTGGCCTTCACCCTGCCGTCGGCGCTCGTCCTGTTCGCCTTCGCTCTGGGAGCCGCCGTCTTCACCGGTCCCGTGGCCGAAGGCCTCCTGCACGGGTTGAAGCTCGTCGCTGTCGCCGTCGTGGCGCAAGCCGTCTGGGGCATGGCCAGAAGCCTGACGCCGGATCGCGAACGGGCCGGCATCGCGCTGGCTGCCGTCGCAATCGCGGTGTTTCTGGCCGGTGCCCTCGGTCAGATCGGCGCGATCGCGCTCGGCGCGCTTGCAGGGCTGTGGCTTTGCCGGGACAGCGGATCGACCGCCATCGGCCAATTGCGGTTTGCGGTATCGCGCCGCGGCGGCGCCATCGCCCTCGCGGCCTTCGCGGTCCTGCTCGTGGCGCCGGCGCTCGTAGTGGGTCTCACCGGCAGTCAGGGGCTCGCGCTTTTCGACGCGTTCTACCGCTCCGGCGCGCTCGTCTTCGGCGGCGGCCACGTCGTGCTGCCGCTGCTCCAGGCGGAGACCGTCGCTCCGGGCTGGGTGAGCAACGAGGCGTTTCTCGCAGGCTATGGCCTCGCGCAGGCTGTGCCGGGGCCGCTCTTCACCTTCGCCGCCTATCTCGGCGCGGCGATGGAGCCGGCGCCCAACGGGGTCGTGGGCGCCGTCATCGCGCTCGTCGCGATCTTCCTGCCCGGACTGCTTCTGGTTTACGGCATGCTGCCGTTCTGGGACGCGCTGCGCGCGCGTCCCGCTGCCCAGGCCGCCATGCGCGGCGCCAATGCGGCCGTCGTCGGCATTCTCGGCGCCGCGCTCTACGATCCGGTATGGACGAGCGCCGTCCTGTCGCCGCGCGATTTCACGCTCGCGCTCGCCGGCTTCCTGCTGCTGACCGTCTGGAAGACGCCCCCCTGGATCGTCGTGCTGCTGCTGGCCGGGGCCGGCACGCTCGCCGGTCTTCTCTGATCGTTCAAACGATTCCGTTTGAACGGAAAGCGCTCTAGCATGAGGTGAATCATGGACGTCATCATCTATCACAATCCTGCCTGCGGCACGTCGCGCAACACGCTCGCCATGATCCGCAATGCCGGTGTCGAGCCGCATGTCATCGAATATCTGAAGACGCCGCCGACGCGGACCCTGCTCAGGCAGCTCGTCGCGCGCATGGGCATCACGGTCCGCGCCCTGCTGCGCCAGAAGGGAACGCCCTATGCGGAACTCGGCCTCGACGATCCGGGCCTGACCGACGACCAGCTTCTCGACGCCATGACGGCGCATCCGATCCTGATCAACCGGCCCATCGTCGTCAGCCCGAAGGGCGTGAGGCTCTGCCGCCCGTCCGAACAGGTGCTCGACCTGCTGCCGCCGCAGCGGGGCGAGTTCGTCAAGGAGGACGGCGAGCGCGTGGTGGACGAGCACGGCCGCCGCGTGGCGACGGCCTGAGAACGGGCGATGTCCGTCCGCTCCCATCCTCATGCCGGCGATGTCCGGAACACCTCGTAGCCGGGCGTGAGCGTGCCGCCGGGGTCGTAGCGCAGCTTCGCCTCGCGCAGAAGCGGCCACTGCGGCCCGAAATGATCCTTCCAGTCGCTCTGCATCGTGGGGAAGGCGCTCACCGGGTAGAGAAGCCCTCCGGCGTCGCGGACGCGCTCGTAGAGCGCGCGGTTCCGGGCCACCATATGGCGCGTCTCGGCCGTATCGTTCGAGGCCGGCATGCGGATGACGTTGCACGGGAAGGCGATGCTTTCATCGGGCAGCCGGACCAGGGGCGTGCGCAGGCCGGCGGTCCGCATGGGATAGCAGGTGACCCGTCCGAAGGGGCCGACGTCGTCGGGGGTCAACCCTTTCAGCACCTCTTCGGCAATCTGCTCCGCGTTGGAGCCGGGCAGGAACGTCAGCCACCAGGGATGCGGATTGAACCAATGGCCATTCGACCGCAGCAGGCTCTCGAGCCGGGCGAAGGCGCCGGCATCCTCGATATAGGTCAGATCGGAGAATTCCGCCGCGCGGCGGTCGTCCGACAAGCCGGCAAGCAGCGCTTCCCGGTCCGGGGCCGCATCGCTGTCGTGGAACACCGCCCCTTCGAGCTGGTAGCGCCAGCCGCCGGCACCATCCGGCAGAACCGCGCCCTGAAGCTGATCGAAGCGGTCTTCTTCCAGCAGGCGACGCTGATCCGCGGCCAATGCGCGCAGGTCCGGATAGAACAGCTGGAACCGCAGCACGCGTTCGGGCGCCCGCACCAGGCGCAGGGTGGCCCTGGTGATCACCGCGCATTGGGCAAGCCCGCCCCGGACGGCGTCGAACAGATCGGCTTGGCGCTGCGGCGAGCATGTGAGGTGGCGGCCGTCGCCCGTCACCACGTCGAGCGCGAGGACGTTGTCCGTCTGCATGCCGTGGCGGGAGGTCGACCCGCCGATGCCACCGACGGCAAGCGTGCCGCCCACCGAGAGATCGAGATAGTTCGTCAGCACCGGGGGCGTGAGCCCGCGGGGCAGGGTGGCTTCGAGCACCGTCTGCCACGTCGCGCCGGCGTCGACGACGATGCGATCCGCGCCGATGCGGTGGATCGCGTTCATCGCGCCCATGGCGATGACGATGCCGCCCTCGGCCATGGAACGGCCATAGATCGAATGCCCCTGTCCGCGGGCGGCGACCTTCAGTTTCCGGTCTCCGGCCCACCGCAACAGGTCGGCGATATCGGTGGTGGAGGCCGGCCGGAATACGGCCGCCGGCCTCTTGCGAACGATATGTCCGAAATCGTCCGCCGCTCCCTTGAGAGCTTCGGCACTGTCGTCGAGCCTGTCCTCGATCGCGGGCGCGGCGTATCCGCGCATCCTTGCCGAAGCTGCTCCATGCTTGCCGTCCGCGGCAAGCACCGCGGCGGAGGCGAAACCGCCCAGCACCGTGCGTCTGTTCGAAGGCATGCAACCCTCTTCGAGCTGTTCGAGCCCCCCGCCGTCGTGACAGCATCATCACTCGACCGCACTTTGCGGACAATCGCCCGCATCCGTGATATATTCTCCCGCAAATCGGGAGAATGCCATGGACCGGCTGGACGACATCGAGGCATTCCTCGCCGTGGTGGAAAAAGGTAGCCAGACCGCGGCCGCGAGCCATCTGCGCCGCTCGCTGCAGTCGGTCGGCCGCTCGCTCGCGACGCTGGAACAAAGCGTCGGGGTCGAGCTGATCCGCCGCACGACGCGCCGTTCGAGCCCGACCGATGCCGGGCTTGCGTTCTACCACCGCGTCAAGCCGGCCTTCCTGGAAATCCACGCGGCCCGGCAGGAGGCGGCCGACAAGGGCAGCGAACCGTTTGGCCTGCTCAGGATCGGCGCGCCGGTTCTGTTTGCTTCGGCCCATGTGATGCCGGCGGTCTGCGACATCATGGAGCGCTACCCGAAGATCGAGATCGAGCTCAAGGTCTCAGACCGCCCGACGGACCTCCTCAGGGAGGGCCTCGATGTGGCGGTGCGCATCAGGGACCTCCCCGATTCGGGGCTGAAGGCCCGCCGGCTCGGCGATCTGCGCGCCGTGGTCTATGCCACTCCCGCCTATTTCGCCGCCCACGGCCGCCCCGAGCATCCGGACGACCTCGTGCGTCACAATTGCATTCTGCGCCTCGCCGATGGCGACACCGAGCCCTGGCCCTTCTGTGTCAACGGCCGGCACAAGACCGTCCGGGTCTCGGGCCGGCTGAGGACGGACAGCACGGCGGCGACCCATGCGGCCGTCGCGCGCGGCCTCGGCATCGGCTTCACGCCGCTCTGGCAGATCCGCCCTCTGGTCGACCAGGGTGCAGTCGAGATCATCCTTGAGGAGTTCGAGGCCGCGAAGGTGCCCATCCATGCGGTCTGGCCGGCGACCAAGGCCCCGCTGGCCAAGACGCGGCTGTTCGTCGACGCGCTCGCAGCACGGCTGAAGAACGAGCGGCTTTGACGCGCCGATGACCATCGTGCCGCGACATGTTTCCGCTTGACCGACGCATATCTCGCCGGTTATATATTCGATCAATAGCTCGCGAGTTATATGTCCCGATGCCGAACGCTCACGATGTGCTCTTCAGAACGCTTGCCGATCCGACCCGCCGGGCGATCTTCGAGCGGCTGTGCCGAGAAGGAGAGCAGACCGTCGGGGCGCTGACGGCTCAGGCCGGCATCTCGCAACCGGCCGTCTCGAAGCATCTCGGCGTGCTGAAGCAGGCCGGGCTGGTACGCGACCGCCACGAGGGCCGCCAGACCCACTATAGCGCGCGGCTCGAGGCATTGACCCCGCTGATCGACTGGACGAACCGGATGACCGGGTTCTGGCAGGGCCGGTTCGACAATCTCGAAGACCTGCTCAAAAGGATGGATCAATGAACGGCACGTCGACCGAAACGCTCTCCGTCATCGTCGAACGCGACATCCCGCATCCGCCGGAAAAGATCTGGCGCGCGCTCACGCAGCCGCACCTGATCGGGGAGTGGCTCATGCAGAACGATTTCAAGCCGGAGGAGGGGCACCGTTTCAAGCTGAGCGCAGACTGGGGCAGCGTCGATTGCGAGGTCCAGGCAGTCGAGCCGGCGAGAACCCTGTCCTACACGTGGGACACCAAGGATCTCAAAAGCGTCGTCACCTGGACCCTCACCCCCACGGGGACGGGAACCCATCTGCGCATGGAGCAGTTGGGCTTCCGGCCGGATCAGCAGGCCTACTACCAGGGCGCCACGGCCGGGTGGCCGAGGTTCCTTGCGGCCCTGGAACAGGTTCTGACGCGGACGGATTGAAGCTTGCCCGATCGGGCTGCCCGATCCGCCCCGGCTCACCTGAAAGGGAGGTGCGGCCATATGCCGCCAGATGGGGCGGCGGGCGATGCAGCCTCGGACAGGAGTGACGATGATGGCCAAGACGCCCGATAAGACATCGGGGAAGTCGGCGGAGAGCGTGAGGGAGGCCGCGGCCGAGCCGCGCAAGACGGCGCCGAAGCTGCAGCCCGGCGAGGTCGTCCTCCTCTCGGGCGGCAATCCTCAGATCGCCAAGGGATACGGCGACGCTCCCGTGCAGGCCTACATCGCGGCCATGCCGGGCTGGAAAAGCGAGGTCGGGCGACGCCTCGACGCACTCATCGAACGCACCGTCCCCGGCGTGAGCAAGGCCGTCAAATGGAACTCGCCCTTCTACGGTGTCGAGGGCGAGGGGTGGCTCCTCAGCTTTCATTGCTTTACGCAATACGTGAAAGTGACCTTCCTCCGTGGCGCGTCACTGCATCCTCTCCCGCCTGGCGCGTCCAAGCACAAGGACGTGCGCTACCTCGACATCTACGAAGGCCGGCTCGACGAAGCCCAGTTCGCCACCTGGGTGAAGCAAGCCAGCCGATTGCCCGGCGAACGCCTGTGAGCGGCTGCTGCGAAGGACGCGCGGCGTGGTCCAGGCACCTGAGCGACAGTCGACGGTGGTTTGGAACTAGCCCGGACTAGCGCGCAATCGGCGGCAATGGGGACGGGACCGATGACGAGGCAGCTCGGCGTAGGTGTTTAGTCCCGCCATTTGATGGATCGGATTGAGGATGAATCTTTCGGGCTCGCTTGTCCATCGTTTGCAGATGAATTCGTAAGGGGTGAGGCCTTTGAGGGTCTTGAGCCGCTTTGCGAAATTGTAGGCGCTGACGAAGTCGGAGAGATGGCTTCGGAGTTCATCATGCGTCTCGTAGTAGAACCGCTTGACAGTCGCATCCTTGATGGTTCGGTTCATGCGCTCGACCTGCCCGTTTGTCCACGGATGCCGCGGCTTGGTCAGCCGGTGCTCGATATCCAGATCGGCGCATGCAGCTTCAAAGGCATGGCACCGGAACGATATGTTCTGTGCCCGCATCGCCTTGATATCGTCTGGTGTCCAGCCGTCCCTGGTCGGATCGGTAAAGTGCGTTCCATTATCAGTGAGAACCGTATGGATCCGATACGGCAGGGCTGCTGCCAGATGACGGAGAAAATCGCCTGCCACACGTCGGGTTGCCTTTGCATGCAACTCGACGAAAGCAAATTTAGAAGTCCGATCGATCGCAACGAAGAGGTAGAGCTTGCCTTCGGCCGTCTGCACTTCGGCCAGATCAATGTGGAAATAGCCGATCGGGCAGCTCTTGAACTTCTTCTTCGTGGGCTTGTCGCCTTCGACGTCGGGCAGACGGCTGATCCCGTGGCGCTGCAGGCAGCGATGCAATGAAGATCGCGTCAGGTGCGGGATAGTTGCCTGCAAGGCTTAGAGACAATCATCCAGCGGCAGCAGGGTGTGCTTGCGGAAGGCGACGATGATGGCCTCCTCCTCCAGCGACAGAACGGTTGAATGGACGTCTTTCGGCCCGGTCGGCAGATCGGCAACCGAGGTGCGTTTTTTCCATTTTGCCACGGTTTTTTGATTGATGCCGTAGAGCCTCGAAAGTGCCCTCAGGCTCTCTTCACTATTTTGTATCGCTCGACGGACTGCCTCTGTCGTTGTGGCGCTCCCGTGCAGAATTTGTCCCATAGGGCATCCTTCCATTCAGCACTGAATAATGCACCATCAAATGGCGGGACTAAACACGAGGCCACCCTTGATGCACGCAAGGATCCGGCTCCCCTTTTGCGCCGCCGGCATTCCCGCCGGCGCGGATATCTATTGCATCTTGCATCGCTCCACACGCTCCCGGGACTGCATTCACCACAGCCCCGTCGGAACCGGCCTCACAAACCGAGTTCGGCCAGCGACGCATCAAGCCGCTCGCGCGACTTCTTC